>JANNXV010000273.1:0-20815 GCA_031409815.1 Bacteroidota bacterium | reverse complement strand
CTGGGAGCCAATTGCGGATGTCCAACACCGGTGTCATCGCGCCCAACCGTATTGCTTTCTACCTTGGCTACCAATGGTGGTGCCGGAGATGGTGAGTTAATCGCAAACAATGTAATTCTTGATTGCAGCAAAACATGGATTTTGGATAAAAAGATTTATGTTGCTCCTGGTAAAACCCTAACCATTCAACCTGGTACAGTTATTAAAGGAAACCCTGGTAGTGCAGCCAACGCAACTGCATTAACGGTAGAAGTTGGTGGTAAAATTTTTGCATCAGGTACACCTGATTGTCAAATTGTATTTACAGCAGCAGCTGATAACCTGGATGGTTTATTTCCAGTTTCATCGGTAGGTCAATGGGGAGGTGTTTGTATAGCAGGTAAAGCAACTAATAACTTAACGCTTGCTGCCAATGGACCATTTCAGGCTGGTGTTGGTGATGGACGTTTGTGTGTTGCTGATGGACTGGGAACTTTTGAAGGATTCTCATCATCCAATAGCAAAGATCAATTTGGAGTTAACTTAACTGCAGGTGGAGTATTTGACGATAACGATAATTCAGGCATCTTTAGATATGTATCTATCCGTCATGCAGGTGCTATTTTACAAGTGGGCGGAGAGCTCAATGCACTTTCATTAGGATCTGTTGGTCGTGGAACTACCATCGATCATATCGAAGTTGTTTCTTGTGCTGATGATGGTATTGAATTTTGGGGTGGCACGGTAAACATTAAATATGTTGCTATGCTTTTTGGTAATGATGATATGTTTGACTGGGATGATGGATACAGCGGAAAAGTACAATTTCTTTTTGGCGTAAAATCTTCTGACAACACTTACAGTGTTGATTCTGATAATGGATTTGAAATGGATGCTGATGATCAAAAATCGAACTTAACTCCACGTTCTCATCCTGTTATTTACAATGCTACCATGATAGGTAACAATAAAACCACATTAACAAGTGACAATAGTTCTATTGCTGCTATGAATGCGAAAGAACTTACAGAAGGCGAAATTTACAATAGTGTTTTTGCTAACTGGAAAAACGGTTTTAACATGGTTAAGTCTTTAGGAACAAGAACCGGAACCAGCGAAGCTTATCACAACTGGTCAGCAACACTTGGAAATGGAAGCCAAAGCTTAAAAGTAAAATGTAACACCTTTGTTGGCGTAACCAATCCAATCACCGTAGGAAGCAGTGCAGCCAACGTGGTAGCGGCAGACAACACACAGTTCACCAATGATCTTAACGTATCAGTAGCATCTCTTCCTGGATTTGTTTCGACCTGGGCTATGAATCCTACAACAAATGCTGTTACTACTCAATTCGATGCTATTCCAAGTCCAGCATTATCAACCAGCGGTTGTCCAACGGTTCCTACAGATGGGTTTTATACTCCTGCTTCTTACAGAGGAGCGTTTGACACCAATGGTCAATCATGGTTATCAGGTTGGGCTTATGCTACTTTGTTATCAGTAACTTCTGGCTTGCAGCCTTGCCCAACGGATATCAACGCTGATGGTGTTACCAACAACGTTGACTTCTTACAATTGCTCGGTAAGTTTAATCAGTCGTGTCAATAATTTAATAACAAAAACTTAACAAGTAATTTCATTTTAAAAATAAAAAATAATCTAATTATGAAAAAAATTATGTTCGGATTGATTTTCTTACTTCTCGCTCGTACTATTTGCACTGCGCAGAATGGTCTAGAAAGCATTACCGTAGAAAAATATTATGTATCTAATGCAGCTGACGCAGCAGGTAGTGTTGGTACACTGCCTGTAGGTTCGGTTACTTATAGAGTATATGCTGACATGCTACCAGGGTACAACTTGCAGGCAGTTTATGGTGTTCCAGGTCACACATTATTATTGAATTCCTCTACTTCGTTTTTTAATAATGAAGATTACGGTTCAACAACTCCAACAGGAATCAGTGTTAATAACTCTCGCAAAAATTCTGTGATGATTGACTCATGGTTTTCAATGGGTGGTAATGCATCCGGTAAGGTTGCTGTATTGAAAACTGAAGACAGTGATGGTGCATTAGTAAACAACACAGCGCCTTTAATATTACAAAATGCTGACCCTTCAGCAGGTATTGCAATTAATGTAGCTGATGGTATGATAAACGGATCAGCTCCATCTGTGACCTTTGTTGGTTTAAACAATACTGGCAATGGTGATTTAGGCGTATTTGATGGCACCAGCCAGGTTGGTGGATCATTCAACACGGCCAACGGATCAGTTGCTGTGCTAGGAGGAGTAGTTGGACCAACTGTTGCTAACCGTGTTTTAATTGGGCAATTTACAACTGATGGTGTTTTTAATTTTGAATTAAACGTTCAGATTGGAACACCAACCGGTGGTACACAAAATTTCGTTGCATCAAGCCCAGTGGGTTCTGAAATTACCATCCCAAGTTTAACTCAAACATTAGGTGCACCAAATGTTGCTCCAACTGTAAACATTTCATCACCTACAAACGGTGCAGGGTTTATAACTGGTTCTAACGTTTCAATTGCTGCTACAGCAGGTGACATTGACGGAACAGTTGATTCAGTTGCATTCTATGTTGACGGTATTTTCTTAAGCAAAGACATTAACAGTCCATACACAGCTAACTATACTGCTGTAACTGGTAGTCATTGTATCACTGCCAGAGCAACCGACAATAACGGTGCACAAACAACTACTGTTTGTACAAATATTAATGTGGCAAGCAATCCGCCTCCCACATTAAATATTACAGCTCCTGCAAATGGTGCAAGTGTAAAATCAAATGTATTATTAAACATTGCAGCAACTGCTACTGATAACACTGGTGTTGATTCCGTTTCATTTTATTATGATGGAGTTTTTATCAGCAAAGATTTGGTTTCTACTTATGCTGCTGTTTATACCCCAACAGCAACCGGTTCTCACACCATTCTTGCTCGTGCAGTTGACACGCAAGGTGCTGCTTCAACCGCTTCAGTGGTTATTAATGTAATCAACAATTTACCTCCAACAGTTAGTTTAACTGCTCCTGCAAATGGTGCAGTGTTTACATTTCCTGCTGTAGTGGCAATTACGGCAAATGCAAACGATGCTGATGGTACAGTTGACTCTGTTGAATTTTATGTAAATAATGTAAAAGTTGGAGTAGATAAAACTCTTCCTTCACCTTTCACTTTCAACTGGACTAGTGTAATTGGACCTGCAAATCTTACTGCGAAGGCGTATGATGATAACGGAGCTGTAACAACTTCTGCATTGCGTTCAATTACTATTGCTGATCCAAATGCATTGCCTTATAAAATTGCATCAATCAACAATACTTGCAACGGTTCAGGCTTCTGTTTGCCATTGGTTGCAAATGATACAGTGCGAAATATAATTGGTTATGATGTTGTTTTACAATACAACAAAAACAAAGTTACTCCTACAGGAAGTATTACTGTTGACAATGCTTTGATTAACCCTTCATACGTAAATGTAATAAACAGTATTGATGCTGTAAATGGCTTGATTACTATTTCTGCATTCTTCAATTCTACTGCTCCTGCAAATGCTAACTTTAATGGAAAAGGAAATGTTTTTTGTGTTGGATTTAATAAAACTGCAACATTTAATTCAGTTGATACAGCTGCCTTTGCTCTTGTTTCATTACAGGAAAGTTATTTTACAGGTGTTGTAACTCGTTTAGCTGATGCAGGCAAATTCATTACCTATCGTGATAGTATCTTTAATGGTTCACTAAAATTCTGGATTGATAACAGTCCAATAAAGTATGATGCTGCTAATCCTGCGCGATATCTGGTTACCAATATTTACGGAACTGATGTTAGTTGTGGTAATCAGTCATTAACTGTTACGCAACCTGATACTAATGGTATTTTCCAATATGTTATTTCAAATGGTGTGAATGTTTCAATTCAGAAAGACATTCTTGGATCAACGGATGTGCAGCCGGTTATCAATGGTATGGATGCATTGCTTGTTACTAAAGTATTATTGAATGATGTAACCTTTACTCCTACTGTTTATCAGGCTATCGCAGCTGATGTAAACTTGGACGGTGCAATTAGTTCAGGTGACGTATCTCAAATTAATCAACGTACTGTATTAATGATTCCTGAATTCAAGCAAGCATGGAATTATAACGCACAAGGTCAGTCAAACGGTCAGGCTTCAAAAGATTGGATGTTTGTTGATTCAATTACATTGGCAACCAATCCTGCTTATTTGATTTCTGCAACCTATCCATTAAATGATGGTGTAGGATTTTCAAAAGCAAGAGTGCCTGCAGTTCCATTCTGTTTGCCAATACCGGTAACTACAACAGATTGTCCTGTTATTACACCTGAATCATTCAAAGGAGTTTTGTTTGGAGATGTTAATGGTAATTATTCAACCACTTCACCAAATGGTTTATTCCGCAACGCAAACGATAAAGTTGTATTTGATCTTTCTAAAGCAATTGCATCAAATGGATATCTTGATATTCCGGTTTCAATTGCATCAAAAGATGATGTTAATGCACTTGACTTTGCAATGAAGTTTAATGAAACTTCGCTAGCCTTCAATTCAATTCTAAATCAGGCCGGCTACATGAAGTCGCTTTCAAAATTTAATGAAGATGATCGTACTTTAAGATTTACTTCTTACAGTCAGCAAACTTATGATGCAAACAACAAAGTAGCATCAATCCGATTTGCTACCAATGGCGCTCAAATAACAGAAGCAGATTTTAATTCTGTAACTGCTTATTTAAATGGGGAAAAAGTGGGTATTGAATTTACAGCTAGCACAAGTTCAGTTACAAGCACTAATGTAATTGTAAATGTTTATCCTAATCCGGCCAATGAAATTGTAAATCTTACTGTTTCAGAAGATGCTAATGTTGAGTTGTTAAGCATTGATGGAAAAATTGTTGTAATCAAAACAAATGTGAATGCAAACCAAAAGCTTGAAATCAACACTCAAGCTATTGCAAATGGAGTTTACATGATGAAAGTTTATAACGACAATTTTGTTTCGATGAAGAAAGTGGTAATTAGAAAATAAGATTTTTAGCTTTTTATGAAAACCCCGGCTCATAGTCGGGGTTTTTTTTTGTTCATTCAGTTAATTTAAGTTAATGTTTCATTAATCTTAATATAATACTAACTGTTTAAAATTGTAGAATAAAATAGACTTATGATGAGAATCCTATTATTGCTAATAATGATCCAATTTACAACAACAAAACTAGTTGCTCAACCAACGATTTTGTCAACCCAAAATATTGATCAAATGGATACTGTAGTATTTGACCTTTCTAAGGCTTTACTAAATGGCAGTTCCATTTCATTTCCTGTTTCAATTATTTCAGACGATACTATATCTGCACTGGATTTTTCTTTCAAGTATGACCATACTAATATTTTGTACGACAGCATTATCGACCTTACAGGCTATTTGCAATCAATTTCTTTTTACAATCCAAATGATTCTACTGTACGATTTACCTCTTATAGTTTAGTTCCAGTATCAAAAGACACTGATTTGGTTACCGTTCAAATGACTTTGCTGGCTACTCAAATATCTCCAGCTTTCTTCAATACAGTTAAAGCCTATTTAAATGGAAGCACATGTAGCATTAAAATAAATCAAGTGTCAACATCAATAAATGAAGACTTCAATATCAACAATAGAATTGAACTTTTTCCAAATCCGGCTTCAAGCTCATTTCAATTGAATTTCGAATTTGAACAAGAACGTTTTGTAACGGCAACTATTTATGATTTGCAAGGCCAATTTGTTAGTTCACTGCTTAATCAAAAAGTAAACGAAAGCAATTTTTCATTTAATACTGATGATTTAATTACAGGCATTTATCTGGTAAAGTTGGAATTGGATAAAAGCGAAATTCAATACAAAAAATTAAGTGTTGTTCATTGATTTATTTAAATGAATTAACAAATTCATTTAATAAAAAAAATAAATTAAATATATCTGTGTAAATATTTACTTAATAAGACATTTAACTTTAATTTAAAAAGTTCGCTGTAGCTTGTCAAAATCGTATGGTTGTGGTCGCAACTCATCCATTGCTCAGTATCTGTATTATAAATAAAAGCCTCTTTAAGTAAATACAATTGTTTGATAATTTCAGCTGTCGTGATGGTGTCAATTGCTGTATCATTAGAACACAATT
This sequence comes from Bacteroidota bacterium, assembly GCA_031409815.1. Classification (GTDB taxonomy): domain Bacteria; phylum Bacteroidota; class Bacteroidia; order AKYH767-A; family OLB10; genus JANLUX01. Next base: position 14,628 of record JANNXV010000273.1, on the reverse strand, counting down.
CAATAATTAATACCGGAGCATAATTATCACTTTTATCATAAACAATTATGTCGGGAGTGGCGCTCTCATGATCGTGCAAATCAATATTTCCCTCATGCACTACCTCATACAATTTTCTATCTAATTCCTTTGAAAGTGCATAGGTTATTGCTGTTGCAATAAATTTTCTGTAACCGGAATCAGGTAATGTCCAATTTTTTTTTGTGGTCGACATAAAATAAGCTTCCTCGAATTTAGCTAAAGAATGGCCCTTATTTACATTTAATTGCTTTCTTAATAATTATTTAACATTAGAATTTTATTGTTTTTTATGTTTTTTGTTGAAGAAGAGGCCTAAAGTTTAACTCTGGCAATGCTTCTGGCATTATAAAAATTCAATGGACAAAAACCAGTTGATTTCTAACTGCAAATGTTTAAGCATAGAATTTGCACAATTATGGCGCGTTAAAATCTGCTTTTACAAACCAATGATTAAAAATTAAAATAATCAAATGGAGGCAGGTTCCGAATCCCTGCTAAGAAAATTCAGAAAAACGGAATTTAATCAATAGAAAAATTTGAATAAAATATTTTATTGTCACTTACAACCACAGCCTGTAATACAATCCTATCTTAAAAATAGTTGACTCGCGCACATTGTACTTGAAAGCAGGATTTGAATTTTTCTCTTTAATTATATATCTGCGGTTTACTATCATTCCTTCCTCAATATTCAATACTAACGATTTGGTAATGTATAAGTCTACAAATAATTTTAACTGTCCTTCATCCATTCGATAATAATCGTTAGCACTGGTAGGCTGATATCTGAATGAGGTCGTTAGGCCTTTAAAAACAAATCCGGTATGAAATGCTTTATTTAGTTTATAGTCCACAGTAAAATCGTTTGGCAACAGACCAAACACATGTAGTCGTGGTGATGCCTTCCATTCAATTCCTAATAAAGGCATAATATAGTTTCCAAAAAATTCGCGATTGTAATACATCCCGATCGAATACTTAAAATGATTATTGATACTGTGGTTAAAAATTATTGCCCCTCCATGTTGCATGGTGTTTTTATTTACTTGGATAGGGTTATAACTATTTACTTTTGGTATATAAGTAAAGGAGGTGCTCCAGGTTGTATCTTTCCAAGTATGTAATAATGTAACGGGTAAATAAATGCTGTTAAACACTTGTGTACTTTGTGCACCCTGAATTTCAAAAGAGTATTGTTCGAAACCCGCCATTGCAACAATCAGGTTACTTTTATTTAATGCTGCACCATAATTTAGATTGAAGGCTAACCAATCCTGATACAATGGTATCTTTTCATTATCATTAAACTGAAAATGTTTTGCAGATGCTTTTTGAACTGATGCAACATCAAAATAGGGTTGTGCATTTGCTGCTATTGAGAAACAAATACAAGTAAGAGCTCGGATTATTGTTTGCATTCTATCTGTTTTACGATGGCTTCATAAAAAAGTTGTTGGTTATATATTATACTGTTATCTTTTTCATATCTGCTACAAAATACGTTCTACAAATTGGAATGTAAGTATCCTTTTCTCACAACACTATTAACGAGGCTTCTTTGGTGGTGCCAAAAGAATGAGATGCCAGCTCTCTATTATTACCTGAGTTGCTTGCTCTACTGTTACAACCCCATACTGCTGTTTAAAAATCTTGATTAATAGCATGCTGCCCACTATCGTTCCATTGTTAAAAATCTTATTGTGCTACCATCTGAACGGGCTGCTACTTGATGCCAAGAGTTATCAGAAATAAAAGCAGCACTGATAAACGATTGGTGGCCTTCTGTATAAAGTCCGCTCCACATGCCAAGGAATCCCGAATTGGTGGTAATAGCAAAATCACCGGCAGGGGCCCCGGTATTTTCATTACCAAACATAGTGGGTCGTTGCCAATAAGTTCCGCTCGAACCTGTTTCTGTGGTGTTAATCCAGAACTCAACAGTAAAAACCGAAACACCATTCATCCTACCTGCCGGCATGGATGAGTATTGCGTGGTTCCTTTAAAGGCGAGCGCCTGGTTGATTTGTGCAGTTGCTGTGTTGTTAACTGTAAGTTGGAAGAGGGCTAAAATGGTTAGTGCAAGAAATAATTTTTTCATAAAATTAAGTTTAAGTGGTTTAGTTTGTAAGTATTAGTTAACTATCGTTATGTTTCTTGATACAGAATTAGAATAAGGTTTACACTTATTAAATCAAAAATAAAAATTGGTGTGACGGAATCAGACATTTTTCTTTGATATGCAATAAATAATTGGGTTGCCAAAAACAACTTTCTATAGCGTGTGTTTAAAAACAATCCAAATCAAACTTACTGTTCATTCGTGATTCAACCTAAGGTAGAAAAATTTAGAAAGGTATTTAAGGATAAAATGAAACAATAAATTACTCTACAACCACAACCTATAATACAATCCTAATTTAAAAATAGTTGATTTACGAGCTCTATATAATGATGAAGGGTTAGTGTCTTTGAACTTAACATCATATCTTCGGTTAACAATTACTCCACCTTCAAAATTAAACACCAGTGTTTTGGTAATGTAGAAGTCGGTAAACAATTTTAATTGCCCTTCGTCCATTCGATAGTAATCAGCATAACTTGATGGTTTAAATCTGAATGATGTGGTAATTCCTTTAAAAGCAAACCCGGTATGAAATACTCTGTTTACCCTGTAGTCAACAATAAATTTATTCGGCAATAAACCGAATAGATTTAATCGGGGTGATGCTTTCCACTCCATTCCTAAAAGTGGGAGTAAATTATTTCCAAAAAATTCCTGGTTGAAATAAAATCCGATTGAATATTTAAAGTGATTGTTGATTGCATGTGACACAACAATGGCTCCTCCCTGCTGCATTGTGTTTTCGTTTATACTGATAGGAGTATAACTATGCAATTTTGGAATATAGGAAAAGGATGTAGTCCAGGTAGTATCTTTCCAGGTATGCCGGATGGTCAAAGGAAGGTAGAAACTGTTGAATGATTGTGTTCGCAGTGAGTCATTATTAGAAAAAAGAAACTGTTCGAATCCCGCAGTTGCAACAAAAATATTGTTGCTATTTAGCTTTTTAGCATAATTAAAATTAAACCCGATCCAATTCTGTTTTAATGAAACTTTTTCATCATCATTAAACGGAAATTGATTAGCTGATGATGTTTGAACTGAAACCACATCAAAATAGGGTTGAGCATTGCTTAAATTAACCATCGCACAAACACAGATTATTGTTTTAAGCAGCTGTTTCATTTTCAGTGGCTACCTTTCTATTGGCATCTCTATCACAAAAAGGTTGTTGTCATATAACTCAAACAGTAATCTTTTTCATTTCTACTGCAAAACACGTTCTGCAAAGTGGAATGTATGCATCCTTTTCTCCCAACACTATTAACGAGGCTTCTTTGGTGGTGCGAAACGAATGAGATGCCAGATCGCCACAGTTCATACAGATAGCGTGCACTTTTGTAATGTAATCTGCAATGGCAAGCAATTGGGGCATGGGTCCAAATGGCTTACCTAAAAAATCCATATCCAATCCTGCAATTATTACTCTTGTTCCACTATTAGCTAGTTGTTCGCAAACGTTTGGCAATTCGCTATCAAAAAACTGTGCTTCATCAATTCCAATTACATCCACCTGATTGCTGAACAATAAAAGGTTGGATGACGAAGGCAATGGTGTACTGGTAATTTGATTGGCATCGTGCGAAACAATATTTTGTTCATCATATCGCTTATCAATCATCGGTTTAAAAATCTCCACCTTTTGACGGGCAATTTTAGCACGTTTCAATCTGCGAATCAGTTCTTCGGTTTTACCGGAAAACATACTACCGCAAATAACTTCAATCCAGCCCTTTCGCGGATGATTACCCTTTAATTGTTCAAGAAACATTTTGTGCTTTTAATCAGAATGGCGTAAAAATAAAATAAATTGAATCAGCATCCGGAAATAAAAAATCCCTGCAGGATATTCGCTGAAGGGATTCATAAACATGAAATACAAAAAAATTAATGCTGTACCAATATCTTTTGTGTGGTAAAATTCTCTCCGTTGCCTACTCTTAAAAAATAAATTCCGTTAGTTAAATCACTCAATGGTATAGCCAAATTATTTAAGCCAGTGGTCAGATTGATGGTGCGCTGATCTACTATTGCTCCTAACATATCTACTATCTTATATTGCTGAATGGGCAATTTAGTGGTGCTATTGATTACGAGCTGTAATAGGGAAGAAGCAGGGTTCGGATAAACACTTAACAACTGAATGGTTTGATTTTCATTTAAACTTGCTGTTGGAACAGGTTGTTTTGTAAAATAATATTTGCCTGTTGCCGATCCACCAAAACCCGTAAAAATTAATTTCCACATGTTGCTATTTCTATCGTTTACAAAATAAACTAACGAATCTTGAATGGTCCATGTATTAGTGTTCTGATCATACGATTTCCAATCAAATCCTATTGCATTGATGGCATATCGATAATTCAACATATTGTTGTTGTAAGTAATTGTATTTACATCCACCGGATAAGCTTTTGCAACTTGCACACTGTCATTGCTTAACACACCCGATACTTTATAAACAAAAGGTGAAAGATTTAAGTATTGTGTAAAAACCAAATCCCATGCATTATATATAGGCTCGCGATCAATAGTAATGTTATTAGTGATGCTGAAATAGCCAAAATATTTGCCCGGGAAATTTGATTTAACCAAAGTGTCGAGTGTTTCATTGCTGCCATCCAAATTTGCATGACGGAAATAATAAGCACCACTCTTTAATACTTCAATCCATAGTTTTTTATAGTCGCCAGTTGCAAGTTTTATAAAATACAATGAGTCTCCAATTACCCAATGTGATGGAGGATCGTAAATTCCCCACCCCAAATCAAATTGATTGGCAGTGTCGCCAGTAATGTTGAATGCACCCCAATCCCAGGATGTATCAGAATTTAATAGTTCATTGGATGGAGTGATCAATCCTGTAGTGTCAGCTACTGTCATGGTGCTCCATTGACCAGCATCTTTATTGGCTTTGTAGAGCTTTACATTATTCTTTGAGTTAATAATAATAGAGGCCGGAAATCCACGAAGTTGAAAACCCAAATCCCAGTTGGTGTTACTCACGGTAGAAAGAGTTCCGTTTTGCATATTGTAATAAGTCTGATTGGTATAACCAGGTTGAATGTCTACACTATCACTTACGATGGGTTGAGCATTTATTTTTTTTGAGAGTGTTGATGTCAACAACACGATACTAAAGAAGAGTACTAATTTTTTCATTTTTACTTTTAATTTATGATTGTTTTAAATTTAATTGGAAATACGTTGATATTCAAAAGTGATAAAACCTTTATCACCTGTTAGTGAATTATAGAAATCGATAAGGCGAATTTTATAATAAATGCCCGCAACATCTTTTATTATAAAATATTTGTTGGGAATAATCAGAAAACTACTGCTATTAAAATCATACTCTTTCCAAGCATATCCAATTACATCTGAGTTTTGAACAAAAGTATGATTAGCACAATCTGAGAAAGTAAAATCCGAGAAGGGTTTGTAGTTGGGTAATGAGTCTTTAACCATGGTGCCTGTTACTCCATTCCATCTGTTATTTAACCCTCCACCGTTTACCAGATAGTAACGATAGGGTGATCCAATGGGCTCTTCAAAATAAGTGTGAGTGTATCTGGTAAATACAAAATCCCATTGATTTTTTTCGGGAGCCATTTGTACCATCTTTCCTCCATTGTCAAAACTGAAGTACATTAAAGAGTAAGCAGCATTTTTTGTTATGGTAAATGTGTCGAGTGAAGTGTTATTGTATTTACTGTAAATTATGGTGTAAGTACTATCGGTCACTTCCTGCACAATTATTTTACGCAGTCGTTCGGCCCAGTTAAAAAGGTATTCCGTTTTGCCACGATCAATTACAAAAACCTGGTTTGCGTTAGTACTGTTATTATACGCATTGTTAATGGCTAAGCTATCGTTATCCTGATGATCATTATCAACAAACCATTCCTTTCCTATTGTATCTGCAGTTGTAATGTTGGTGCTTCCGGTGCGACAGGCAAACATAAATTTGCCCGTGTTCAAATAAATATGATAACCGTTGGGCGATGCTTCAAATGCAAGATCATAACTATTAAAAGGTCGGGTTACTTCAGATCCGTTTGAGAGACTGAAATAAACTGCGTCATCATAATTGGGTCCGATGTTGGCAACTCCCTTTTGAATTGGATAAGCATTTGCGCCAGATGCAGTTGTTGGTAAAACATAAGGTGTTTCTTCCTTTTCACAAGAAGCAATAATAACAAGCAACAAAAAATAAAAATGTAATTGAAGAACTCTTTTCATTAGAAATGCCATTGAATTTTTGCAAACAAACTACGACCCATACCTATAACCGCTTCGGTGTCGCTACTGCTATGGGCAGTTGCAGCACCGTAAGATCTTACGTTAATAACATCCAACAGATTCATAACTCCGCCAGTTAAAATTAAGCGCTCGTTAAATAATCGTTGAGCAATATTTAAATCGATTAGTGTGTAATCGTTGTTGATATATCTACCAAGTGTGTTATCATCCTCCAACACATACACTGGTTGTTCACCATTGTATTTTACAAAAGCAGAAAGTGTGGTATTGGTTTTTGTAAACGTATAGTCTAATGAACCATTTATACTTGGAGACCAGGCAAAGTCGGTGTTACCAATAGCACCATAATACGTATTGTAAATGCCTGTATAATTTATTCCGGCATTAAGATGAAAATTTTTGAGTGTGAAATGTGCTTGCAGTTCGGCCCCCTTCGAAATAAATTTTTCAATATTGATGTAAGTATAATCAGCCGTAGCAGTGCCTTGTTGAACCAAGGCAATTTTATCGTGAACATTATTATAAAATACAGAAGGTTCCAGCTGAAATAAAAACTTTTCTGTCAATAATTTCCATGCAATTGATGATTCGGCATGATTAGAAGTTTCAGGAGTAAGCTGCGTATTTCCTTCGATGCTATGATTAGAATCATGAAAAAATAAATACAACTCTTTTAGGTTCGGTGCCCTAAAGCCACGACCATAAGAAGCACGCCAGGTGAGTTGCTTATTTACACGATATAAAATATTTAACGATGGTATGATGGGAGATTGATACGCTGTATTATAAGCATATCTGATACCCGGTCTGATGGTGATTGCTTCAAATGGTGTGTATTCTAAACTTCCAAAAACTGCATAGTCACCTATACTGTGTATTGCTCCATCATCTATACGTTTGCCTGTTCCTTTTTCGTTGTTTAAATCAAAACCTACTTGATAATTAAATTTTGCATCTGGTTTGGCACGGTTAAATGTGTAACGAACCATGGCATTATAAAAACGTGTGGTGTCATGTTCATCCGGATTGCTTGAAAGCACTTGAGTTAAGTCAACTAAATTTTTTAAATACGTGTTTTTAAGTGCTTCATAAATTGAATAGGCTCCAGTAACATTCATACTCAAATCATTTTTGAGTGGAATATCCGCATACAATTGATTATTAAAACGAATAGTTGAATTATATTCATCAAAGGCATAAGCCTCGTATGGAAGTCCACGCACTTCGGCCGATTTATTAGTTACTTTCTCATGCATGTAACTACTCTGAAAAGTTAACCGGGCACGATTAATATTTTGAGTGAGTTTAATATTTCCAAAATATTGTTCCTTCGGTTTCCAATCATAATACCTCGAATTAGTATCAACCTTATTCCAGCCTTCAAAAAAATTTCTTCCGCCAGAAATCAATACATCTGTTTTTTTAAATTTCCATCCCGCAAAAGCATCTATATTATATTGACCAATGTTTTCGTAGTACGTATTTATGCCGCCATTTAATTTATCCTTTGCATTGTTTTTTGTAATGAGGTTGATAACACCGCCTGCCGCATCGGTTCCATATAAAACAGATAAAGAACCTTTAACAACCTCAATATGATCTATATTGTTTAAATTAATCTGACCCAAATCAATGAGTCCGGCTTTACGACCAATTACCGGAACACCATCCACCAGAAACTTAATATGTTCACCGCTCATGCCTTGCAAAGTCAAACTACTACCTAATGCCTGATCTCTATCGATACGCATGTTGAGCTGTTGAGATAAAAGTTGTTCAAGGTTGTTGGAAGCTTGTCGATCTATTTGCTCCCGTGTAATAACATCAACTTTATAAACTGCCTTTTCTGCAATTGCCGGAGCGTATGAGCTGGTTACAGAAACTGTTTTTAAGTTAACAGGATTCGATTTTAATTGAACTAGGTGGTTGCCAGAAGCACTTGTTAAAGTGTCAACAAAATCGAGGTATGCCATATGATGAACCTGCACGCAAACCGGATAAGTGATAGCGCTCGAATTTGTAAATCCTTGATTATCGGTAAAACGAATGGTCGATTTTTGGGTATTCAATTCAGAAAAAGTAACTGCAGCATCATAAACCGGTCTGTTTTTTTCATCAACAATCTGAAACGATTGACCTTTAGCTAAATACAGGACATTGCTAAAAAAAAAAATCAACAAAAAGAGGTGTAATACTTTCACGCTGCAAAGCTAAATCTATAGCGCCTTTAAGGATTATGAGAAAAGTCACCTTATACTCTTAAAAGTCGGTTTTTGACAGAATGCTGACAATTGAACTTGATTCCATTTTTTTCAATTAACCAATAGATGTTGATTAAGTTTTTAAGTTACCCAAATCCCGGTAAAATAATGGTCGAGATTTGCCTACAGCAATATCTTTAAAAAATTATTGTTTTAAACTTCAAAATACCAGACTATGAATCGTGATACTATAGAAAATGAAATGGAGCAATTGCTTGCTAATTTCTCTGAACAGTTTACCCGAACAAAAAATTACAAGTCAATTCCAAAAATTGAAGTGGATTTGATGATGACTACCCTTCGTAACCTTTATGAAGAATTGTATAAGTTGAATAACTTTTCTTCTATACCAGAAAAAAACGTATTGGCAGAAAGTAAAATATTTGTGGCACCATCACCGGTGGTAGAAGAAAAAATTATACAAGAGGAAGTTTCGATTCAAACAGTAATCAGCGAAAGCGAGCCAAATGCTGTTAAAGAAGAAATTATAGTTGAAGAATTAATGCAAGTTGAAACAAAAACGATTCAGCATCAGGTGCAGGATGAAGTGCAGATGTCTACTTCCATAAAACGCGAAGCCGTTTTTTCGGAACAAACTAAAGTGCAATCGAAAGTGGTGGCCAGTCTTTTTGATGATGTGCCTACTATTGCCGATAATTACAAAGAGCAACAATCGCTTCATCATAAAATAGGCGAAACAAAAACCGAACGTTACAGTGATAAGTTGCAACAGCAACCGGTATCGGATTTAAAGCGTTCAATCGGCATCAACGAAAAATTTGCTTTTATGAATGAGTTGTATGCAGGCAATCAACAACAATACAATCAAAGCATCGAAACGCTCAATAATTTTCTGGGTTATGAGGAAGCACATTCGTATTTGAACACGCTTGCATCGGATATGAAATGGAATACCCATTCAAAAACATACAACGAATTAATCCAGTTAGTAAAACGCAGGTTTGGGGTGTAGCCATTTAAACTTCATCACAGCTTTAAAACCTTCTTAAAGTTTAAGACTGCGTTATGAAAGAAAAAACAAAAGCCTTAAAATTACTTTGTTTAACTTTTGCTGTTTCATTTATTGCTTTTTCGAAGGTTTCTTTCGCTCAAGATAGCCTTTACACTCGTTCAGTAGTTAACACTTTAACTTCCAAAGCATATCACGGTCGTGGTTATGTTAAGAATGGAGATATAAAAGCAGCACTGTTTATTGCCGATGAGTTTAAGCGTTTAAATCTTTTACAGCTGACTGAAAATTATTTTCAACCATTTGATTTTCCTGTAAACACTTTTCCATCACAAATGAAAGTTTGTGTGGATGGAAAAAAATTAATTCCGGGGAGGGATTATATTGTTCATCCATCCTCTGCCTCGGCAAAGGGGAAGTTTAAAATTTTTATAGCGGATCTGCCACCTTCTGCTTACACCATTGATCAAGTAAAGGATAAAATTGTTTTGGTTCGCAAGCCTGACAGTATCACAACAGAGCAATCTAAGACATACAGCGAATGGGATGAAAATAAACTTGATGCAAAAGGAATTGTTTTTGCAGAACCAACCAAGCTTACATGGAGCGTTAGCTCAAAAGTTTTTAATTATCCTGATTTAAGAATTCTGAAATCTGCCTTGCCTGAACATCCGAAAGAAATTCAATTTAACATCCAAAATAAGTTTATACAGCACAATGCAAAAAATGTAATCGCAGAAATTAAAGGCAATCAATTTCCTGATTCATTTATTGTGGTAACTGCCCATCTTGATCACTTAGGAATGATGGGAGTCAAAACCATTTTCCCGGGAGCCAATGATAACGCCAGCGGAATATCCATGTTGTTGAATTTAGCCACAGCCTATTCAAAAAATAAAAATTCAAAATACAGTTTGTTGTTTATTGCCTTTGCAGGTGAAGAAGCCGGTTTGTTAGGATCAAAATATTATACAGAACATCCTGTAGTCCCGTTGGAAAAGATAAAATTCCTTTTGAACTTAGATTTATTGGGAACAGGTGATGATGGTTTGATGGTGGTGAATGGTGAAATACATCCGCAACAATTTAATGTGATCGACAGCCTGAATAAAGTTAATCACTACTTAACTCATATTGGTAAGCGCGGCAAATCACGCAACAGCGATCATTATTATTTTTCGGAGAAAGGAGTGCCTGCATTTTTTCTTTACACCCTGGGTGGAATAAAAGCGTATCATGATATTGATGATAAAGCGGAAACACTTCCATTAACAAAGTACAAGGAAGTGTATCGGTTGATTATTGATTTTATTGATGCTTTATAAGTTCTTAAAATGTTTTGCTGTTTTGGCAAAATGAATGGAAATTTATAATTCAGCATTCTTAGTTCATTATTCAATATTGAAAATCTCTGACCCATATTACATATAGCATGGTTTAATAAATCATAAGCAACTAATAACCATCTTTACACGTCTATTGTTTTTAAGTATTACCTAATGAAAAATATTTACTTCCTCTTATTTACCATTTGCCTCTGCTCAGTTGCCAATGCACAAAGCACATTTGAAAAAATTATTGATACGCTTGGAAGTGGTGAAGCAAGGTGTGTACAGCAAACGTTTGATGGTGGTTATGTCTATTGTGGAACAAGTGTGAATGGGAACTACGATGTAATTGTTGTAAAACTTGACTCAGCCGGAACCATCGAATGGGCTAAAGTTTATGTAGGGCCCACTGCCGAGGGTGCTGTGCATATTGAACAAACCCCTGACAGTGGTTATATTGTTGATGCCATTTATGATGCGGGAGCATTTGCATCAAAAAACTGGTTGTTGAGATTAGATGTCAATGGCGACACCCTATGGACAAAAATTTTTTCAGCAGGCATGGATCAGTTATCAGCCTACCGGTTAGCTTTAGGTAACATTGGGAATTATGGTTTAACAGGATATTTTAAATCATCAGTTACTTTGCAAGCGGATGCTTATTTGATTGTTGCCAATGATTCAGGTGCAACGCAAGCCTCCATGATTTACAATACCACATATGGCTCAGAAGGATATGGCATTAGTAAATCTTTTCAGAATAATTATATAATTACGGGTGCAAAAGCATCTGCCTCATCTAATGATGACTTGTATTTAATCAAAACGGATTCTATAGGAGATACCTTGTGGACCCGGTCTTATGATAATTCTCAAACTGATGTGGGACAAGCTGTAGAACAAACCTCTGATAGTGGTTTTATAGCTGCAGGATTTACTCAGAATACTATTACATCCCAATATAATTTCTTTTTAGTTAAAACCAAACAGAATGGTGACACTATTTGGACCAAACTCTATGGAGGAGCTACAAGTTGCGGAGCCAATTCAGTGCAACAAACTATGGATGGAGGTTATATTGTCGAAGGTAGGATTGTAAATGGTGTTCCAATCAATTCAGATATATATTTGATAAAGACTGATCCCAACGGAGATACCTTATGGACCCGAGAATTTGGAGGTGGTGGAACTGATGAAGGTCGTTTTGTTAGGCAAACCAGGGACGGAGGTTATATACTTTGCGGAGTTACAAGCATGGGTAACAGTGGGACATATTTAATTAAAACCGATAGTATGGGCTTGGTAGCAACAGGCACTGGCTCTGCCGAAATAAATAATCCGTTCAGTTTTTATATTTATCCAAATCCCTCCTCAGGAATTTTAACGGTTCATTTGAAAAGCATACCCTATAACAATGCCTTTTTAGAAATTTATAGTATGTATAACCAAAGCATTTACTCAGGTGCGGTAAATAATCATTCCACGCTCCAAATTGATTTAAGCAATCAGCCCGGAGGTATGTATGTCGTAATACTTCGGACAAAAGAAAAACTATTTTCAAAAAAAATAGTTATTCAAAAATGATTTGCGTCTTACAGCATTATTTGGAGGTTACAGTAAAAAACATCAACAAAAAAATAACAATATGAAAAAAGTATTCCGCTTAATCTTACTATTAATTATTTGCAATGGTTCAAATGCATGGTCGCAAGCCCAATTACACAACTGGTACATTGCGCCAAAAAAAGTGGATGTATCCACAAGCCCACCAAGCGTAACAACACTGCCAAGTGTATTATCTGTAGCTCCACAACAGGCATTTGGCGTTGCCAATGGTATGTACGATAGTAACAACAACCTTCTTTTTTATGTTGCCGATGGAAATGTGTACGATTATAACAATACTCTGTTAGGTGCTATTACACCAAACATGACCAGTAGCGAAATAGCTATTGTTCCTTTTGGTAACAACAATAGTTGTCAGGATAAGTATAATATTTTCACCTCTGCCCGGTCTAATAGTGCCGCATTATTAGTACGAACTATCGTGGATATGAAAAACTTTACACTTACAACCGGTATAATTGTTGACAATTCACCACCTTCCACTTCTGAGTTCGGATCAATTGCGGTTGGGCGTGAAGTCACCGCTGATTATAACCGTTATCTTTATTTTATGTGGGCACCTGGAACCCCTTCCAATACCGGGCAAATTGATAAATTGATTATTAATTATGATGGATCGTTAAGCGCCCCTTCGTTATTATTTACAACTACAAACGCAGGGGCTGAATTTTTTTCGCGTGAACTTGATTTGTCCCCCGATGGCAAATGGCTGGCGTGGGCAAGTTACTATGCAATATTAACACTTCCACAGCCCAATCAATCCCGGTATCATTTTTTACAATTAGATGCTACTGGTAATTATACATCAGGAAGTTATCATCAATTCAATATAATAACTGATCCCGTTAATTTTCCTGATGGTTCTAATACATTCAATTATACCAGTATCGGTTTCCGCGGCATTGAGTTTTGGCAATCGCAAACAACACCTGTTACAACAAAACTTTTTATGGGCGCAGGTGATGATGGTATATATTCTATTGACATTCCATTACCAAACCCGATAACATCAACATCATTTAAACAAGTTTTTGGGTCAAACCCTGTTTATGGCTACTCACAAATAGAATTGGCACAAAATGGTAAAATGTATGCAAGTTCCCCTTATGCCGGTGTTGCAACTGGCAATGTAGGTGCTTTCGATCCTTCTATTTCATCACCATTTATAATTGCTTGGCCAACTTCATTCACGCTTGGAAATCCTGCCAATCCATCATATATTAATCCACCAAGTATCACTACAAATCTCGGTGGAACAACTCCTCTTAGTACTTTATATACCTTACCCGATCAAATTGATGGTCAGGATTACAGTTCCATAATATCTCCTCCAGTTCCAACGGTCCTAACGGCAAATTTTACAGTTAGTTCAGGTGGTACTCCAACCTGGACTTATGGACCATCAACTGTCGCAAATAACCCTTGGGGCACATCTTTACCTGTTCATATCAATCTATCCTTAAAGATTACCGGCAACACGAATTTAAAAATAGAAAATATGACATTTAGATTCGGTCAGTATGCTAAGGTAGAAATTGAACCGGGTAGTTCACTTACGCTTGACGGAACCAGATTTACTTCAGACTTTGGTGATCCTTGTCAAATAGGTTACACCTGGCAAGGTATTGAAGTATGGGGCGACAGAAATGCAAGCCAGTTTAGCCAATTCAGCCCAGATGCTCAGGGAAAGTTAACACTAAAAAATAATGCCAAAATTGAATATGCCGAATGGGGTGCGCGTAATTGGAATAGCGTAACCAATACATCAACAGGTGGGATTATCAATGTTAATGGTGGCACATTTTTAAATTGCCGAGTGGATGTGGAATTTAATCCATATCGGAATTATACGCTTTTAGCAACTGGCTCCAAAGTGTTTACCGGAAACAGAAGTTCTTTTTATAACTGCACATTTACGACTAATGATTTTTATCCTTTTGCGGCACCACCATTTAATGTAACCATAAATAATTGCAATGGAATTAATTTTAATAATTGCACATTTAATATTGATCCGTCACTTAATCTTTTATCAAG
>JANNXV010000272.1:0-26201 GCA_031409815.1 Bacteroidota bacterium | reverse complement strand
AGCAGCCCGAAATTTATAATTAGGTAACATATCAGCATAAATTCGGTAAGTAGTTGAACCTACCGGTAACAAGCCAACACTTCCAACTGAGTCCGCAGCATTGGAGATATAATATTTCTCCACAATGATTCCTTCCAATCCTTGCACCACAAAACTTGCAGCACTTATTGATAGCCCACAGTTATTGAATACGGTAATTCTACCGGTTGTTGCATTAGCCGGAACGGTTGCGTTAATTTGATTTGCATTAACAACAGTATAGGTAGTTGCAGATATGCCATTAAACTTAATATCGGTTATTCCAATAAATCCAGTACCACTAATGGTAACTACGGTTCCTATTGTACCCGCAAGAGGAGTAAATGAATTAATGTTAGGTGTTTGAGCTATTGTTGTGATGGTAAGTGTGTTGGAAGTTGAAGGTGCCGCACAAAGGGCGTTGGAGGTTATTACACAATTAATTTGATCGTTATTAGCTAAATTGTTATCTGTATAAGTTGCACTGTTTACACCAACATTGGCTCCATTTTTTTTCCATTGATATGAAGGGGATGTTCCACCATTTGTTGGAGTAGCAGTAAAGGTTACATTAGACCCCGCACAAATAGGGTTTGTTACACTTTGAGTGATTGACACATCAGCTACATTATATTTTAAGCTTGGAATGACAATTTCATTTCCAACTGGGTTTCTTGCAACAAAATTCTGAACCCCACCAGTAGGAGTACCGATTTGAATATTTAACTCAAATGCAAAACAACCATTAGTTGTAAATTGACCAATCAAAACTCTATTAGCGGCTGTTGGTCCTGTTGAACCATTTAGTGAAGCCCACGAACCATTACTTGTAATAAATGAGTTTCCGGCATTACTAATGTTGTTAAACACAGCAATTTCAGAATTTATTCCAACGGGTGTAATTGCTTGTGGTGCACCAGCAATTAATCCATCCTGCACAGTCAAAGCAATGCCTGCAGCAGGATCGTTGTTTTGTAATATGCCATTAAGATTGACATTGGTTGCAACTCCATCATCTTCACTTTTTAGAATCCCAAAATTGGAAGCACAACCTGCACCCACGGTCAACCAGGAATCGAGCATAACCGTATTATTTCGTGCTTGTGATTTTGTGAAAGTAGGTGTTGTTACACCCCTGTCTTCATTATTAAAAAATCCGGTTGAAGTTAGAATTCGTAATTCATGTCCGGGTACGCCATAAGCAGCCTGAAATTTATAGTTTGGTAATAAATCAACATAAATTCTATAAGTAACTGAACCAACTGGCAGCAAGCCAACACTTCCAATAGAGTCCGCTGCGTTGGAAACATAGTACTTTTCTACAATGATATTTTCCAGCCCATTTTGAGCATGTGCAATAAGCGAATAAATTAAAAGAGATAAGCAAATAGTAAATTTTTTCATGATGTATTTTTTAGTTTTTATATTTTTTGTCGATTTTTTCAGAAGAGCAAGAAAGGACAAATTTTGCTTTTATAAGTATCTTTAAGTTAATTAAAGAGTTACTATTTGGTTAGGTTAATACTAATTATTTCTAAATATTAGGTTAACAAATTTCAAAAATCATTCTCTAAACAAATAAAAAGTAATTGTATAACAAATTGCTATGCTGATTGATTAATTAAAGTTGAGGTAATGATGAAGTAATAATCAGATTTGAATTTTGTAACCTAAAAATAATAATATGACAAATCAGCCTAAAATACTTCTTATTGATGACGAAGATGATATACTTGAAATATTAGAATACAATCTCCGCAAGGAAGGTTTTCTGGTTTTTACGGCTACTAATGGGGCTGAAGGTTTAGAGAAAGCACGTGTAATCAAACCAGACTTAATCATACTAGATATAATGATGCCTGAAATGGATGGAATTGAGACATGCAAGCATTTGCGTGCAATTAATGAACTCCGAAATACAGTAATCACTTTTTTAACTGCTCGAAATGAGGATTATTCGCAGTTAGCTGGATTTGAAGTGGGAGCTGATGATTTTATTGCCAAACCTATAAAGCCTGCTATATTTATTAGTCGAATAAAAGCGCTTTTAAGGCGCATGAATATTCAAGTTGATAATCTGCAGCCACTTGTTGTAAATGCAGGTAATTTTAAAATTGACCGTGAGCGGCATCTGGTTTCCAGAAATGGAGAAAACTTCCATTTACCGAGGAAACAATTTGATTTTATTTCATTACTGGCTTCTAAGCCACAAAAAGTTTTTACAAGAGAAGAAATTCTTGCAACAGTTTGGGGTAACGATATGCTGGTGAACGATCGCTCCATTGATGTGCATATACGTAAGATTCGAGAGAAGTTGGGTGATGATTCTATTAAAACTATAAAAGGTGTTGGTTACAAAATGGAAGAATAGATTTAATAACAAGTCTTAGAAAGGCTATATGGATACAATATAAATACAGTGATATATGAATCTTGTTTTTTAACGAACACTAATTGGATTAATATTTCAAGTAAATAAAACGACTAAACCAAAAAAATAATTATAAGAAATAGACTTTATTTAATTAGCGCTATGCAAAATTATTTTCTATTTCAGCAATCAAAAAAAAGTATCTGCTTCTAAATGTCTCATAACTTTTAAAATATTCAACCTCTTCGGTTAAAGTTTTAAAACATACTCCTTCTAATTCCAATTTAAGTTCAGAATTTTTACGACATAATACAAAAGGCAGTACGTCCTCATCATCATCTAATGCCCCTGCATAAATAGTTTCAATCGCATATATTTTGTCATCAATCAATGCACTGTAATCTGGCAATAAATAAGATATAAAGTCATTCATTATCCATTTCTCGTACAAAAATCGCTTTACCCTTTTTAGTTGTTTGTTTTCAAAGATGTAGTATTTCATAAAATTACTTTGGGCAATAATAGGTTGAAGCCGTTAAGTTTTTCTTATCAACACTTTAAAAATAATTTATATTAATGTGATGCAAAATATTTATCTAATGATTAAAAACCAACAAATACATAATAAAGAAAAAACAATATAGTAAGATAGGTAATTCATTTTTGCATCCGAAAACAATATAGAAGAATATGAAACTACTTACTAAGCGAATTGTGATGATAAAAGATATTGGAATTCATGGAAATTTGTTCGGAGGAACTTTAATGTCGTGGATTGACGAGTCGGCAGCAGCATACGCTACCGAATATTGTTATACACCTAACATGCTTACAGTGAATGTAGGAGAGCTGAATTTTAAAAAGCCTTTGAAGGCAGGACATCATGTTCGCATTTATGGAATAGTATCAGAACTAGGTAGCACATCCATCACTTTAAACATTGAGGCTCGCAAATACAATGTTTACAGTGGAAACGAGACCGTGGTGTGCACCACTTCCATTACGTTCGTAAGGATTGATGATGATGGATCGCCAACTCCGATTGGTGAAACAGTTATAAGAAATCATGCTGCAAAACTTATTGCAAAAAATAATATTAAGGTTGAAACAATCGTATAAATCGCACTAAAAAGCAAACTAAAACAAATCACAAATTCTTATGTCGTTACTAGCAAAAATTCTTTTTACTTCTGTTAACAGTATCATCCCTGAAATACAATACTTAAGCGCAGGCTTAATTATTCAAAGCGTTTACATTCTTGTTTTACTAGAAATTATTGCATTGATGAAAGTAGACTTGAACAAAAAGAAGGTCTTTATTCTTTCGTCCGCAATCTGCTCAGCTGTCAGCCTCGCTGTTAGTATCAACAATTCCTATTCTGCTTCAACCAATTTTCAAATACAGCCTTTCGAAATGTTTATTGTTTGGACTTTGATTTGTGTTTTGATGGCATTGGTGAAAATGAAACCTACATCAGGAAATTAAATAAATAAGAATCGGGTGATTTAGATGAATGTAGGTTAAAGTAACAGTTTACTTTACGGTACCCTTTTCATATTAACAGGTTTAGGTATAAGTGCATCATAATGATGCAATTTTAGAATTTATTCTGATCGGTTGCTCCTTTGTTTGCAAAAAATCTGCAAACCATTTGCCTGAATTTTTGACAATCCGTTTCTGAGTATTAAAATCAACATATACTAAACCAAAGCGTGGGCGGTATCCTTCAGTCCATTCAAAGTTGTCAAGAAACGACCAGACTAAATATCCTTTTACATTAACACCTTCTTGTTTAGCTTTCAACACTTCGTGCAAATGATCTTCAAGATAAATGATACGCCTGTCGTCATACACTTTGTTATTGATAAGTGTATCATTAAAAGCCGCCCCATTTTCAGTTACAATAATCTCCGGTATATTTTCATACTCTGAAAACTGTTTCAACATTTTATAAATCGCATTAGGATGAATCTCCCAGTTCATAGCTGTACACTCCACTTTTCTTTTTTGTGCGGGAATTAAAGCAGCATTAATATAAGGTGTGAGATAAGAATGTTTAACCACTTCTCTCGTATAATTCTGCAAACCGATAAAGTCAAAATCATGATGCATAAGTTGCTCATCATTTTGTTGCATATATTTCTCAATTCGTTTTAGCATGGGTAATTCTTTTGACGGATAACCCAAACCCAAAGCAGGTTCAACAAACATTCTGTTTAACAAAGTGTCAACACGGTGAGCAGCCAATAAATCTTTCAATGTGTTGGTGTGTGGAGTGATATAAGAACACGAAAAAGTAGTTCCCACTTTTGCATTGCTAATGTTTTGTTTTAAAGTTTTTGCAGCAGTTGATTGACAAAGCACAGTGTGATGTGCAGCAGGTAAAAAGTTTTGTATTCCGCGTTTACCCGGTGCGTGAACTCCCAAAAAATATCCTGCTCCTGCAATTGCCATTGGTTCATTCAACACCATCCAGTTTTTTACACGATCACCAAATTTATTAGCACATACAAAAGCATATTCGTTGAACCAATTTACAATTTCACGATTTGTCCAACCACCTCTATCTTGCAAAACTTGTGGCAGATCCCAATGATATAAAGTGAACCACGGTTTGATATTGTATTCCAACAATGAATCAATTAGGGCATTATAAAAATCAACTCCTTTTTGATTTATTCTGCCAATGCCTTCTGGTAGAATCCTCGACCATGATATGGAATACCTGAAATTAGAAATATTTAATTTACTCAACAATTGAATGTCTGATTCATATCGGTTATAAAAATCGCACGCGATTGCAGCAGTTGCTTTGTCATGAATTTTTCCTTTCATTGAACTAAATGTGTCCCAAATACTGGCACTCTTTCCGTTTTGAAAAGCAGCACCTTCATATTGATAGGCTGAACCTGCAACACCCCATGTAAAATCATCACCAAACAACTCACGTTTGAGTTGCTTATGTTTTTCTATCATACTTTAACAAATAAAAATTAATATTTAGGCGTAAAGCAATCCCGGTGTTTTAGCGGAGGTATTAAGGAGGTGTTTTGAAATAATGGTATCAAGCATTGCTTCAGTTTGGTCCGGATAATTCACATTGATTGGAATACCGCTTTCAATCCATTTCTCCAATTTGTTGTAATGTTTCCTTTTCAAACTTTTTATGGTTGCAACTCCCATTGATTTTAATACGGCTGCATTACAATGTTGTTCGTATTGGGTTTTCATTGGTATCACCATTAATTTCTTTTGCAGAAACAATGCTTCAGAGGCTGTTCCAAAACCTGCATTGCACAATACTCCATGAGATGAAGCCATGCTCTTTACAAAAGCATCATTCTCTATCGGGCTAATGATAATGTTATTGTGTTTATACTTTAATTTACTGTGCTTGCTGAACACTTGCCACTCAATATCTTTAAATCGTTTTAGGTGTTTTAAAATCCTTGTATCATCATACGAAGGCAAATAAACAGTATAATGACCTTTGTCAGTTATTTTAAGCTCACGAATTTGCTTACGAATAATTGGTGTGTAAACATTTTCATCAAAACACTTAAAATGAAAACCATATTGATGGCTAACTGGCGCATAGTGCTCCAATACCAGTTTGCCGAGAAGATCGATATGATTTGGTCTTGGGGCTTTTGGATGCAACGTAACTGCCTGGTTGCTTAAACCAATACATGGTTTTTTTGCGAGGTAAGCAGCCCAACAGGATACGGGTTCAAAATCACTGATGATTAAATCGTACTGATCAATGGGTAAACTTTTTATTTCACGTAATAAACGAAGTGTGTTCATGCGCAAATAGGTATTCATCACATCAACACCTCCTTTTTTTCCAAAATAGAAACACAATCCTTTGAAACGGTACGTTAAATCAAATGGTAGTTCAATGTCCCATTGATCACCACTGATCAGTACATCAACATTAGCTTTTTGTTTCAACAATGGAACAATTTCCATCGCACGTGTTAAATGGCCATTTCCTGTTCCTTGAATGGCATATAGTATTTTTAGTTTATTCATCTTTCAATTGATTTATCGTTAATTTCATTTAACATCATTTTAAATAGCGCTACGTTGTCCATATAAATAAATTGGTCATGATCTACTTTGGTTTCCTGTGCAACTTTATCATCATTATAATGATATATGCTCCAGTGTCCGGCATGATATTCAAGTGCAGTAAGATTTTCTACCCAATCGCCCGAGTTCATATATTGAACACTTCCTTCCTTGTTTTTTATTTCCTTTATTTCAGGATGATGGATATGACCACATACTACAAAATCATATTTGTTTTCAATAGCAATATCTGCACATGTTTTCTCAAAATCATTAATGTATTTAACTGCACTTTTTACACTGTTCTTAATTCGTTTAGATAATGAAATTTTTTCGCGACCAAAGCGTTCAAGTAAATTGTTACAAATTCTATTTATCAGTATTAGAGCATCGTATCCAATAGCGCCCAATTTTGTAAGCCATCGGGCATGCTGCATGGTTACATCAAAAACATCTCCATGAAAAATCCAGACTTTCTTATCATCAACTTCTAACAATAATTTATTTACAATGCGAAGCGACCCTACTTTGAAACCTTCAAACCTTCGTAACATTTCATCATGATTGCCTGTTACATAGTAAACTTTTATTCCTTTAGCTGCCCATGCAGTAATTTCCTTAATCACTTGCATGTGCGATTGGGGCCAGTATTTTTTACTGAACTGCCAGATGTCTATAATGTCTCCATTTAGAATTACCTTTTTTGGTTTGATACTTTTCATGTACCTTACCAATTCATTTGCATGGCATCCATATGTTCCCAAATGAACATCTGAAATTACCACTAAATCAACCGGTCTTTTTTTCTTTTGCTGTGTTATTTCCGGTGACAGCTCGCGCATTATCTTAATCCACTATTAAAGGGTGAATATTTAAAAGGGAGATAAAAGGAGGAAAACAAAGAGAAAAGGGCAAAAAGCATGTAGTCAATTAACTCTCTATATTTCTTAAGAATTAAATCTGATATCCAACTAATTTCAAAACCTACATCGGTAGCCATTATGCTTTTGTATTGGCACAATGTTACGTCTGGTATATTACCATAGTTTTACCTGTATGTTACAGTAATGTTTGTATTCACAAATTGGTTGTTAGTATGTCTTGTAGTGCACATTGGTAGTTAGATATTTAAAATAATGGCTATTTAAATGGAGTAATAAAATTAAATCTGCTATTATTATTTCACTTAACAATTGATATTTTACATAGCATACAAAAGGAGTTAACCTATGATTTATTAGCTAGTGTTGGAAGTATTATTAGAATGTGGTCTATTACAAAACAACCTTACAATTGAATTTAGGTCTGACTGATAAGTAATAATGTTTGTAAAAGGAAATACTCAACAATATTGAAAATTGTTAGGTAAGTAATACTAGTCCTTCACACACCTAACACCAAAGCCATAATTTCTGGAGCAGTTGGAACGAAACACTTTACTGTTTTTATAATCTAGATTACGATACCAGGCATTATCGGAGTTGTTTTTAGTTGCTGTCCACCAATATCCGGTAGCAAAAAAACCCGGGTCGCCCAATTCACTATTAAATAGCCGACAACCAAATGCAATTGCTGAAAAACCACTTTCGTTAGTTCCCCAAATATCCCCAAACCTGGTCCAGTTTAGTTCTCCTTCTGTTTTTAATTTATCTCCTTCTTTGTTGCCACGCCATCCGGTTTTTTCAGCTTCAGTTGCACTCATTCCAAGTGTTTTTTCTAATTGTTGCCAATCTGTATCTGTTGCAATATGCCAACCTTCGGGTGCCAGATTATTGTTATTGTTTACAGCAAATGAATTATAAAACTTTCCAATTATTTTGTTTGCATTGTCAAGATTGTTGCAGTAAACACCTGTACTATCAGTTGCCCACACTAATGAATCAACCGCTGATTGATTTTCAAGTGCTACTTTGATAATAGCATTTCCGTTACGATATTTAGTTACTCTTAAATCTTCAGCCATCCACCACTGGTTTCCGATTTTAACTGTCTTGTATTCGTTGTTATCAATATCGCGTACTGTTCCGATTTCAAATGGAGCTGGGTCTTGAGTTTTATCCTTGCAACTGGTTAGATTTAATAAAATCAGAATGATGTAAATGAAAATCGTTGGCGACTTATATAATGTAGTATTCATTTGCAAACCTAATTTAGAGTTATTGTTTTAAGAAAATTTTGCTAACAGAGCTATCATTAATAAATAATCTGATAAGGTGCAAGCCATTCTCAAGTGATGAAATATCGATTTGTTTTACTTTGGTTCCTTCTACAGTACCAATATTATTTTCAATAACTTTATTTCCATAGGAATCATAAATCGCGAATGCACAGTCAACAGTCACATCGTTTTTAATATTCAGCGTTAAATGATTTTGTGCAGGATTGGGATAAATTGTAAACTCGCGATTGCCTGCGGTTATACTTGGACATACAATACTAATATCACGGTCATTGCACTTACCTGGATAACAGCAAAGTTCAGGCAAATTAAAATTTGCATCCGAATCAAAATTGCATGCCAATGGATCTGTACATCCAAAAACTATTATTGTTTTGCAGGAGTCCATGTTGTCGCAATCACGGTCGGCTCTATATTCAAGATAATCGGGATTTGGGCAACCGCATATTTGCTCATACGGATATTTAAGATACCGGCTATATGTTTCATCTGATTGCATTATACTGTCGTTAGCAACATATTTTATTATTGCACCATTGGTATCAATTACTTCAATATTTAATTCAAACGAAATATCGCCTTTGGTTGTAAGCTGAGCAACTAAAACCTGATTGCTATCGGGTAATACTCCTGAAACACCAGAGTTTTGCAAGCTTGCATTGTGGCTTATGAATTGTGAACCAGTAATAACAGATCCAAATATGGTTGAATCAATTCCATTATTAACAATACCAAAGTCGGCCCAGTTGCCGGGTTGAACGTTCATTGTATCCATGCCATCGGATGTTGTTAACGGAGTTCCTGCCAGAGGGTCAACATTAGCTAGTAATCCTGCAGCTATAAGCGAACTGCCCCCATCATTATTTACTCCTCCAATAAATGAACCATCATTATCATTAGCTTTTAATACTCCAAAATAAGTTTTAGAAGCATTTCTTGTTGTTTGACCTAAGGTGAGCCAAGTATCTAATGCAACGGTGTTCTCACTTAATCGATTTTTTGGAAAATCTTTTCCAAAACTTTGCCCATCAGCTTTATTATTAAAAAAAGTTGCGGTGCTGTTAATTATGAAAGCATGATCGGCATTACCATAAATTTTTGCTAATTGAGATCCGGGAACAAGATCAATGTAAATCCTAAATGTTTTCGACCCGGTATCAATTCCTCCTCCGGTTGTATCTGAAGCATCGTTATAATCAGAAATATAATAGGTTTCAACAATTACTTTCTCCAATTGAGCGTGTGTAGCTTTTGATGACAGCAGTGTTAGTAGCAGGAATAGCGATATAAATTTTTTCATTTTACAAATTATTTAATATGTTTATAATTGTTATGGTTTATAATCGATAAGATATATCAAGTATATAATTTGTGCCATATGTATAATTATCGAAATCAACAGCAAAGTCATTTGCGTTATAAGATCTTCTAACAGGTGTATTTAAAATATCGCGAACCCTGAATCCTAAACTGAAATGCTTACCTAACCTTTTAGTAACTTTAAAATCCAATAAATGGCGGGGCATTTCATAAACATCAGGAATTTCAATATTGTCTGATGCAATTACCAATCGTGGTCCTTGTACGTTATAACTTAAAGTAAACACAAGGCCTAAACTATCTGCATGATAATTTAGAATACCATTAAGCACATAAGGAGCCTGACCAAACATGGAGCGAGATAAAGTGTCAAGCGGAACATATGTTTTTACACCATTAGCAATTTCAATACGAGATCTTACAAACTCAGATTTTGATTTGGCCAACATGATATTAGCGCCCAGCTCAAAATGTGATCCCAATTTTTTTCTTGCTTCCAGTTCGATCCCATACACATGAGATTGATCCACATTTTGCCAGGTAAATCCACCTGAGTTTACCAACTCGATGTGATTTTTAAAATCTTTAAAGAATACGCTTGCCGAAACATTGTCGCCTGATTTAAAATAGGACTCAAGTCTTAAATCATAATTATTGATGCGCACCATCTTAAGATCTGAATTACCATAAACGGCTGCTCTGTATTCATAATCCACAATAGCAACATCTGATAATTCTCTAACACTTGGCCGAGCTACAGTTTGACTGAAGTTAGCCCTAATATTCATAGGTGCTTCCTCATCGTTTCTTAGTTTGTAAATTAAATTTAGGCTAGGTAAAAAACTGGTTTCTTTTAATTCGCCAGGATTCGCAAGCGGATAAGATGAAGAGTAGTTTCTTCTTGGGTCGTTACGCTCATAACCGAGTGAATCAAATTTGTTGACATCGGTATAAATGTCAGCGTATTCAACTCTTAAGCCCCCGGTAGCTCTTAAGCGAGAGGTAATGGAATAATCAGCCATTGCAAAACCTGCAATGATATTTGTATTACCAAAAGTGTGAAAGGCAGGTGATCCTGAATCATAATAAAAAGCGTTGAGCGTACTATATGGAACACCAAAATTGTCGATGCCACTGCTGATTGCAAATTGATTTAAATTTAAGTAAGAATCAATATCTTGATTTTGTAATGGACCAATATAGGGTCCTAATGTCATATCATATACATACTGATCGCTTTGCTTTTTGTTTAGCTGATAGGCTCCACCAAATTTTATTTTTCTTGTTAATCCGGGTATATTATCTATTGGCAACTCTGCCGATATTCTGGTATCCAATAAATCATCTTCAAGGTACCTGTAAAATCTTTTTATTCCATCGCCTATTGTTCCACCTATTTGATAAGTATTATCAGGGTTTTTCCAATATTGTAAATTTTTAAAATCGGGTAAGCTACTTGTTCCGGCAGTGTAAGATGCATTCGCCTCAATTTTTATTTTTTTACCTGGTATATAATGCTCTGATTTATATTGATAAATCATTTGTTTGCGTTGCTCATAATTCTGGGCAAGGGTAACAGTTGTTTGTTGGTCGCCAACATCATCAGATGTTCGTACTTTATTTACACCCCCATAATTTGGCATAAATAAAAGCGAAATACTGTTGTTCGTATTTAATTTATAAGAAAGATTAATGAGTGCATTCCATCCATTGGTTTCTATCGCACTTTGTTCGGTTAATCGTGAAGAATATCCACCAACTGATTCGGCTCTTAAACGATTGGCAGATGCATTTGGATCATATAAGTTTGCTGTACCATATCGAAAACCAACTAAAAATCCGAGCGGCTTTCCAAACATTTCTATTTGATTTCCTACACTAAAACTTTGAGTAAAATTGATTGGGGCCCTGCGAGTACTTATGTTCCAGTTTGCCGGAAATGATTGACCTGTTTTTGGAACGTTTGCGTTAATAACTTTAAATGCGTCAGAAACATAAGGACCTTTATAATAAAGGTCTCTGGCGTTATTTATTGCAGCCGGATCGTTTATTAATGCCGGATCTAATAAACCTAGTTGAATTAAACCTAGTTTAAAATAGGTGTTTCCATTACTTCCATCTTTATTCCAGTTTTCTTGATTAACACCCATCGAATTATAAAAGTTGCCTAACCCTAAAGCAACAAATTGCTGATAGGTATTGGGCGTTTGGTAGGCCGTTACAAAAGTGCTGTGATCGTGGTCACGAAAACTTTTATCATAGCCTAACCAATCGGTGTTGCTACGCTGTGATGTTATTACATCATTAAAAGTACTTTGTGTATTGTATCCAAAAGAAGATTCAACATTAACTGCAAGTTCTTCTGGATAGTCTTTGGTTTCAACGGATAAATAGGCACCAGCCCAGTCGCCAGAAATATCAGGGCTGGCAGTTTTTGTAATGATAATATTATCTATCAAACTCGATGGAAATAAATCTAATTTAATATTATTTGTAAAAGGGTCCAATGTTGGAATTCGAGAACCATTTATGGCTGTTTTTATATAACGATCGCCAATACCGCGCACTGTTATAAATCCTCCATTAGTTGAAACTCCGGATACACGGGCAATTGCACTGGTAGCATTTGCATCACCTGTTTTTTTCATTGTTTCAGATGAAATGTAATCAATTGTAGCAGCAGAGTTTAGTTTTACTTTTTCCATATAGGAATCTCTTGCTTTGGTTGCTTTAGCAACCACTTCAACCGTTTTTACTTCACTGGCCAATGATTCCAATACAAAATTTTTAACAAGCACTTCGCCTGACTTAGGATTAACTATTACCTCCGTGGTTTTGTAACTGATAAAGGAGATAATCAATGTGGCCGGATTGACATCAGAAATTTTTATTGAATAATTACCATCAAAATCGGTAACACTTCCTATTGAGGTATTTGACTTAAGAACAACAGTGGCTCCTATTAGTGTTTCTCCGTTTTTATCAGTTATTTTACCTCTAACAGTTCCTTGTCCATTTGTTTTTAAAAACGGAATTAAGGCAATTAAAGTTAATAGAATTAATTTTTTCATTTCAAGCAAGTCTTAAACAAAAAGTAAAAAAGCACTTCAAAAACTTTGAGGTTAATGAAATGCTTTTTTGTGTGTTAGTAATATTTAGTGCTTAACAATTTTACTTGTTGTTGTCGCACCATTAGTAGTAAGTTGTAGAAAATACATTCCCGAAGCCAATGTTGATAGATCTATTTGCTCTTGGTATTTATTTGACACAATGCCAAGGTTTTTACTTAAAACATTATTGCCAAGCATATCAAACAAAACATAACTATTATTACTTTCAGCTAAGCTTGTTTGTGAATTAATGGATAAGATGATAAAATCATTAGCTGGATTTGGGTAAACAGTAAAGTTAGCAGCCGTTGAAGTGTGCTCAGTAATATTTACTGTACCCGGGTAAGTAAGAGTAGGGATGGTAATTTCTGTACCAACAGGATTTTTAGCCACATAATTTTCAACTCCGCCTGTTGGAGTTCCAATTTGAATATTCAGTTCAAAGGAGAAAACTCCGTCTGTTGTCATTTGTGCAATCAACACCTTATTTATCAAAGAATCAGGACCTATGGATCCATTTAATGATGCCCATGAACCATTAAAAGTAGAGAAAACCGGACCATTGGTTCCATCATTCTGATTGTCAAACATTGCAATTTCAGTACTAATTCCAACTGCAGTTAAAGGCTCAGGATTTCTTCCACTAACAGCAATAAATCCATCTTCTGTAGTTAATGGAATGCCAGCCATTGGGTCGTTATTTAATAATACGCCATCATTATTTACATTAGTAGCCATTCCATCGTCCTCGGTTTTAAGCACTCCAAAGTTTCCATTGCAGGCAGCTCCAACCGATAACCATGAATCAAGCATTACTGTATTGTTTTTTGCATTAACCTTTGAAAAAGTGGGTGAAGTTGAACCGCGGTCTTCGTTGTTAAAAAACAAAGTAGTAGTTTCAATTCTTAGTTCATGGCTTGCTCCCGGAGTGTTTACTCCATAAGCTGCCTGAAACTTATAACCCGCTAATAAGTCGGCATAAATTCTGTAAGTCACTGATCCAACTGGTAGTACCCCTCCATCTGGATTCACGATAGTATCGTTGGCATCTGATATATAATATTTCTCCACAATGATGCTTTCAAGACCATTTTGTGCTTTAACAATATTAATAGCGAACAATAGAGATAATAGTAGTAAATGTTTTTTCATTTTATTAAAATTTGAATAATTTATTTTAGTTTTTTCTTGAGTGCAAAATTGATAACCAAAAATGTTTCGGGCGTTAATGAAGCATTAACATTAAGTTAGCTTTAACCTAAGTTACTGTTAAGCTATGATTAAGAAATTGTGTTTTATTTAAGTGTCGACCCTTCAAGTATTGGAATGAAGAACAAATTGAGGTGTTGTGGCTGAATTATTATTAATTAATCTGTTAGATAATGTTAATTGTTAAATATTAGGTAATACTGAGATAACATAACAGCCTCATTTTTGCAATCAAATTTTAACATTAATGGAAAGGCAGGCAAAAATTTTGTTGGTAGATGACGAACCGGATATAATCGAGATTCTTCAATATAACCTAAGGAAAGAAGGCTACCATGTTATTACCTCAGCAAATGGAAAAGAAGGATTACTAAAGGCAATCAAGGAAATACCCGATTTGATTATACTTGATATAATGATGCCGGAAATGGATGGCATTGAAACCTGCAGACAGTTGCGCGAACACCATGAATTGCGAAATGCGGTAATTGTTTTTTTAAGTGCCCGCAGCGAAGAGTATTCTCAAATAGCAGGATTTGATGTGGGTGCAGATGACTATATTGTTAAACCTATCAAACCACGAATGTTTGTTAGTCGTGTAAAAGCATTACTTAGAAGATCCAATATTGAGCCGGAGAGTTTTACATCTTTAGAGTCGGTTTTAGGAAACATTAGAATTGATCGTGATCGGTATGTTGTAATTAAGGATGAAAAAGAAATTTACTTGCCACGAAAAGAATTTGAATTGTTTTCACTTATTATTTCAAAGCCTGGAAAAGTTTTCAAACGTGATGAAATTATTGCTCATGTTTGGGGTAATGATATAGTAGTTGGGCACCGGACTATCGATGTTCACATTAGAAAGATTCGCGAAAAACTCGGAGATGATTCAATTAAAACGATAAAAGGAGTAGGGTATAAATTCGACCAATAAAAATCCGACTGCTAAGAATAAAATCTCTTATGGATGATTAACTGTTAGCGGCAGTTGTATTATTGTATCTGAAAGAATCAACACATTTATGGTTATGATCGTCATCAAAATGATATAACCTTATTTCGCCCACTTGAGGATTAAGTTTAAAATTGGAGTGAATATCCGTTTGAACCACATTTAATTTATCGCACCAAATTACTATTTTCGAATGTGGTGCTATGGTAATATTTTTTTTGAATGAGTATAATGAAACATTTTTTAAATCATTACTAATGCTCCATTTCCCATCTTGTAAACAAATAGTTTGATCAGCAGTATTTTCCAACTCAATCCAACCGCTGTTATAGCCAAATTCATTTTTAAATTGATTAGCTGTTGCTGAAACGCGATTAATCTTTATAGATTTAACGGTTACACTGTCAAATGCAACTGTGGTTGAGCTATCTTCATTAAATGAAGTTACAAGATTTGAAACTCTAATAAACAGTGAGCTTGATAAAAATAAAAATGCACCTAAGAATAATTTCATGGTGCAAAAGTGCAGTCACATAGTTATTTCATTATGATGCGATTGTTAAATCTGTATGAATTATTTAAAAATCAATTAACGCACTTTCAATTTATCCTTAAATACCTTTCAGAATTTTTCTACCTTAGGTTGAATCACGAATGAACAGTACGGTTGATTTGGATTCTTTTTAAACACACGCTACTTAAAGATGTTTTGTTATCAAACTAATTATTGCATATCAAAAAAAATGTGTAATTTGGTCAAACCAATTTTTTTGGCGTAAAACATAATCTAATTCTGTATCAAAGAACATAACGATCGTTAACCTATACTTACAAACTAAACCACTTAAACTTAATTTTATGAAAAGATTATTTCTTGTACTAACCATTTTAGTCCTCTTCCAACTTACAGTTAACAACAAAGCAACTGCGCAAATCAACCAGGCGCTCGCCTTTAATGGAACCACGCAATACGCATCAATGCCGGCAAGTACGATGAATGGTGTTTCGGTTTTTACTGTTGAGTTCTGGATTAACACCGCTGAAACAGGCTCAAGCGGAACTTTTTGGCAACGACCCACTATGTTTGGTAATGAAAATACCGGGGCCCCTGATGGTGATTTTGGCATTACCACCAATTCGGGATTCCTTGGCATGTGGAGCGGACTTAATTCAGGAGGCGACCAGTCATTTATAAGTGCTGCTTTTATCTCTGATAACACCTGGCATCATATTGCGGCAAGTTCAGATGGGAGCACAATAAGATTATTTAACGATGGAACGATGGTGGGCAGCATGTTAATTAATCAAGGTTTTCAAACAGCAACAAGAGGTTGGAATATTGGAGCGAGCAACTCCGGTAATAATGGCAATCCGGCATTTAAACACTCAGGCATTTATGATGAGATGCGCATTTCAAATGTGGCACGCTACACGGCAAACTTCACTCCTTCTTTCGCAGCATTCAATAAAGATGATAATACTGTTGTACTGTATCATTTTGATAATTGCGCTGCTAATATTCTAATAGATGCATCTGGTAATAATATACATGCATCACTTTTTAATTTCGTTTCATGTTCAACCGGAGCCGTTTTAACTTCTTCTGTTCCGTCATCCATTTGTTCAGGAACTAATTTTTCAGTTGGATACACAGTTATCGGAACTTATAATGCAGGAAATATTTTTACTGCACAACTTTTTGAAGCTTCATCAAGTTTTCCAATCCCAACAAACATCGGCACACTTGCTTCAACCGCATCAGGAACTATTACTGCAACTATTCCTTTGTCAACACCTGCCGGACCCGGTTATCGTATTCGTATAATCAGTAGTAATCCTGTTTCCACAGGCCCTGATAATGGAAGCAATATTTCTGTTAACACAGGTATTTCATATTATGCCGATGCAGATAATGATGGGTTTGGTAATCCTGCTGTTATACAATATTCATGCAATGGAGTACCGCCAGGGTATATTGCCAATAACACTGATTGTAATGATGCGAACGCAAATATTCATCCCAACGCTTTACCAACTGGAGCAAAACTTTATTTACCATTTAATGGTAATGCTAATGATGCAAGCGGATTAAATCACAATGGAACTGTTTTCAATTCAACACTAACTGCTGATAGATTAAATGTTGCAAATAGTGCTTATGATTTTAACGGTAGCAATGCATATATTGAAGTAGCTGATCACGCAGACTTGCATCCTGTTAATCTTACACTTTCGATATGGATGTACTATACTTCAGTTCCCGGAGGAGTGTATGGCATTATTTCTAAACCTATTTGTGCTGGCTTTTCCGATTCGTACCAAATGTGGTTTCAAGGTGGAAGTTTAAATGTGGCTATTGGGAATGCACCCAATGCATTTGACTCCCATACATTTCCTGCTCCTTCCATCAATCAGTGGCATCATGTTGCAATGACTTTTGATGATGCTGCCAACGAAATGCGCGTGTATATTGATAATGCATTGGCAGGTAGTTTCGTTTGCACTGTCAGTGCTTTTTATGATAACACTCCGTTGCAAATCGCAAGAGACTTAGAAAATTGCTCTCCTGCTTTCTATTTCAGTGGCAAGGTTGATGAAGTGATGCTTTACGATCGCGCATTAACGCAAGGAGAAATAAATGCTGTTTATCAAAATAGTACTTTGAGCACAGAAGTTTGCAACGGAGTTGATGATAACTGCAACGGGCAAACAGATGAAGGGTTAACAACTACTTATTATGCTGATGCAGATGGTGATGGTTTTGGTACTGCATCGCATGATACCTCTACCTGTACTCAGCCAGCAGGATTTGTAACAAACAATCTTGATTGCAACGATTCCAATTCAAACATTCATCCAGGCGCTTTACCTACAGGGGCAAAACTTTATCTGCCATTTAATGGAAATGCAAATGATGCAAGTGGATTAAATCATAACCCAAGCTTTAACAACGCTACATTAACAACCGATAGGTTTGGGAATGCAAACAGCGCATACATTTTCAACGGAACAAACTCACGAATAGAAATTCCGGACAATGCAGACTTTCATACTACTGACCTAACACTTTCAGGATGGTTCAATTTTGCAGGAACAACAGCACAACAATATCAGTCGTTGATAAACAAGACTATTGGCACAAGTGTATTTAATTCTTATGTGCCAGCCTATGATAATATCAATAGTCAGATTTTAATTTATCTGTGTAATAGTGGTGGAAGTTGCGCCCTTGGGTCTTCACCACTGTCTATCAACACTGGTTGGTTTCATTACGTTACCACTTTTGATGATGCAGCAAACCAATTGAAATTATACATCAATGGAGTATTGGTAACCACTGTTAGCACAACACATAACCTTGCTTACGACAACAGCCCGCTTACAATAGGTTGTGAATATGAAAACAATGTACCATCCTATTTTACCAATGGAAAAATTGATGATGTATTATTATTCAATCGTGCTTTATCAGCAGCTGAAATAACTCAATTGTTTACAGCTTCTCCACCTGTCGAAATTTGCAACGGCTTAGATGATAATTGCAATGGACAAATTGATGAGGGCGTAGGCACCACTTATTATGCTGATGCAGATGGTGATGGTTATGGAAATGCTTTGCACGATACCATCGCTTGCCCACAACCGGCAGGGTTTGTAACCAACAATTCGGATTGCAACGACAATGATATTAACGTTTATCAAGGTGCTTCCAACAGCACTATTGTGATGCGAAGTGGCAATGGCAATATCGGCCAATTGGATGGCAAAATAAAAATGTTGGTTGGTCCTGCTGAATCGGAGTTTACGACTGCTTTTACAGCTGCTAATTTTACCGCAGCGCGCACCGGCCCATCACCATTTGTTATTGCAAATCATCCGGCATGGTTAAGCAGTTTGCCTGCCGACCCACAAGCCAAATGGATTAACAACACGGCTAGTAATGGTTCAGGTAGCTCTGCGCTTTACGCGTATGATTTTATTTTACCAAGCCAGCCAGCCAGTGCATCATTACAATTAAATTTTGCAGTTGATAATGTGTTAGGTGGAAGTTTGCCAGGAGTGTATTTTAATGGTTTACCTATTTCAGGCAGTAGTGTCCAAGGTAGTTTTACATCACAGTTTCAAATCAGCCGCACCGATATTGCTCCTTTATTGCATCAAGGATTAAACACGCTTTACCTCTGTGCAAACGACCTTGGTGGACCCGGTGGTTTCATCTTTAGCGCAACTGTTAGTACTAATAATTCAAACCTTTATGTTGATTTAGATGGCGATGGATATGATAATGGCATGGCTACTGTTTGTTATGGTGCTACTGTTCCAAGTGGTTACTCGCTAACTACCAACGGGCCTGATTGTAATGATACAATTGCCTCCATTCATCCCGGTGCAATAGAAATTTGTGGTAATAGTATTGATGAAGACTGCAATGGCAGTGATGCACCCTGTGCATCTGCATTAAATTTTGATGGAGTTAATGATAATGTTTCAGCACCAATGCCCATGTCCGTTACAGATAATTTTACAATTGAAGCGTGGATAAATCCATCTGCGTTTTCAGGAATTCAGGTTCCGATTTCTTATGGATTTGATAACGGAAGTTTTGGTAATGGGGCTTCTATCACACTCAATGGAAACAATCTCCAGATATTATTTTCCGGTATTGCATTTTTTTCAACAGGATATTCTTTTCCTTCTGCTAACCAGTGGTATCATATTGCTTTAGTTAGAACCAGTGGTACAATGCGAGCTTATGTGAATGGAGTGCAGGCTCCTAATACTTCAACACAGACTCCCAATTCACCCACCTCATTTACCATTGGTTCGCAAAATGGATTACGTTTTTTCAATGGAAGAATTGATGAAGTGCGACTTTGGGATCGTGCCTTATTGCAAACGGAAATTTTATCACACATGAATTGTGAGATAACTTCTCCTCTAACAAATTTAAAAGCTAATTATCATTTTAATCAAGGCATTGCAAGTGGCAATAATACAACGCCTCCTGTAAATACTTTATTAGATGCAAGCGGGAACAATCATACTGGAACATTAAACAACTTTGCGTTGAACGGTGCTTCATCAAATTGGGTGAGTCCATCAATTATTGCCAATGGAACCAATTGTACAGTGCAAACTTATTTCTTAGATGCGGACAACGATGGTTTTGGAAATCCATTAATTGATAGCATTGCAATTTCTCCACCTCCAGGTTATGTTGCAAACAATACTGATTGTAATGATGCTAACAATTCTATTCATCCGGGTGTAACCGAAACCTGTAATACAATTGATGATAATTGCAACGGACAAGTTGATGAAGGTGTTTCAACAACTTACTATATAGATTTTGATGGTGATACTTTTGGAAATCCTTCAAACTCCATACAGGCATGTACACAACCATCAGGATATATTAATGATAATACTGACTGTAATGATGCAGATACCCTTCAGCATCCGGGACAAGTTTGGTATCTTGACAATGATGATGACCATTATGGAACCGGTGCAACACTAACGCAATGTTTGCGTCCTTCACATGGATATATAATATCCGAGCTAACTGCAACCACAGGTGATTGCAATGATGCAGTACCAACCATACATCCCGGAGCAACGGAATTGTGCAACAATATAGATGACAATTGCAACGGACAAACAGATGAAGGTCTTAATCTAGGGCAAATTTGCGTATCAGGAATAGGCCCTTGTGCAAGAACGGGGGTGATAGTTTGTGATGGATCTGGAGGAACAATCTGTAGTGCTGTTGCCGGCAGTCCATCGCCCGAAACCTGCAATGGAATTGATGATGATTGTGATGGAATTTTAGATGATGGTCTTAACCTCGGACAAGCTTGCACAGTAGGTGTAGGTGCTTGTATGAGAACAGGTGTATTAGTTTGTGATGGCTCCGGTGGAACAATGTGTAATGCTGTTGCGGGCAGTCCATCCCCTGAGACTTGTAATGGAATTGATGATAATTGTGATGGAATAGTTGATGATGGCCTTAATCTTGGGCAAGCTTGTACTGTTGGTATAGGTGCTTGTATGAGAACCGGTGTATTAGTATGTGATGGCTCAGGTGGAACAATGTGTAGTGCAGTCGCAGGTCTTCCTTCAGCTGAAACATGTAATAATATTGATGATAACTGCAATGGAGTAATTGATGAAGGAGTAATCATTACTTTCTATCAGGATTTGGACAATGATGGTTTCGGAAATATTGCGGTATCACAAACTGGATGTGTTGCGCCATTAGGTTATGTTGCAAACAACACAGATTGCAATGATACCAGTGTAGTAATAAATCCAAATACCATTTGGTTTATTGATAATGATGATGATGATTACGGGACGGGTGCAACTATCACACAATGCTTGCGACCCCCTCATGGTTACCTTGCAAACGAATTAATTTCTACAACGGGTGATTGCAACGATAATAATCCACAAATAAATCCTGTATCACAAACTTTATCATTTACAGAAAGCACCAATTTTCAAACTGCGGTTTGTTCTCCGTTAAACGGAACCTCTTATACTAACTTTAATTTTGAAGTTACCTACACTGATGTTACCAATTCGTTACCACCTGTTTTATATCCGCGTGTGTTGCTTGATTACGAAGCCAACGGAAATTTTAATGATGGTAATGATAGAACCATCATTATGTCGCCCTATGATTTAACTGATTTGAATACTGCCAATGGTAAACGTTACATTGCCTCTATAAATGGTTTGCCAAATGGCACTAACTGGCAAACACGTATACAAATAGCAAACAATCTTTGTCAAACAATTTTAGGACCATTTAATTATCCTGATGTTTTGGTGCAACCTGATTTGCAGATTTTTGCTAACGACATCACATTCAGTTCGGTTAATCCTTCTATCTCTTCACCATTAGTTGTGAGTGCAGTTATTCATAACGAGTCAGATTTTGCTGCACAAAATTTTGTAGCTCACTTGGTAAATCAATTTGATACTTTGGCATTGTATCCTGATGTATTAGTTAGTTTTCTTGCACCTCATCAAACCACAACCGTTAGTTGGAATATCATCACACCCAATGTGCCTGCATGGTGTCCGATGAAAGTTTCAATTGATTATACAAACGTGATTGCAGAAACTAATGAGTTGGATAACTCAGCCATTCGTCCGTTTATCAACGGCAATTATAACTTGCCTGGTGGAATACTTGCAACAGGTTTTCCAAGCCCTTCGGTGGCGTATGCTGTTCCTGGCGCATCAATAAATTTATCAGGTACTGCATTTTATTTCGGCACTGCTATTCCTTTGCCCGATTCAAGTGTGGCAGGTGCAACAGTAACATTTACCATAGTTGAAACGGGTGCTTCATTCTCCACCTACACTAATTCAGGCGGATACTACAGCACTTCATTCCCAGCTCCTTTAGCACTGGGCAATTATCATATTCAAGGTTCTATTACTGATTTCACCTTGACAGGAAATTTCACCACATCATTTACAATGATACCACCTCCTGTATTGGCATGTGATCCGGATCTTGTTACAAATGTGATGGTGTCATCTAACAATATTGTGGAAGGCAATTCAATTTCAGGAAGTATTACAGTTTATAATCAGGGTTGCGCTGCAACAAGTATTAATACGTTATTAGATATTTCACAGTCGGGCGGAACACCTGCATTAAATGATGCAACAGTACCACCATTAATTCCGGGAGCATCGAATACAACCACTT
Source organism: Bacteroidota bacterium (assembly GCA_031409815.1). GTDB lineage: Bacteria > Bacteroidota > Bacteroidia > AKYH767-A > OLB10 > JANLUX01. Next base: position 3,238 of record JANNXV010000272.1, on the reverse strand, counting down.
TCAATAATCTGTTATTTAACACACCAGGCACTTATGTTTTATGTGGAACTGCAGATGCCTTGTTCCAGGTTACAGAATCCGCTGAATACAATAATTCTGATTGTGAAGTAATAACTGTTATTCCTGCGCTACCGGATATCTATCCTGCAAATGGTCCCTATGGATATGCTTATATATGTAATCCAAATACCAATCTTGGTTTCACCGTTGCCAATGGTGGAGGAGGTGCTACAGGTGCTTTTAATTGTGATATTATCATTCGTTTGAACAATGTTATTTTGGATACTGTTCATCAGGCTATATCAAATATTCCTGCACAAAGCAATATTTCATTTTCGATTCCTTACACTTATCAATCTGTCGGTGGTTATAGTTTCGAGATTCAATGTGATATACCAATGCCAGTTGGAGTGGTAACAGAAACAAATGAGAATAACAACATTGGTGTTTATGGGATTGCTGTTTATGATTGCAAACCAAACTTAAGTTTCTCTGGTTGCGAATCGTTCGATGTTCAACCCGTAGATCCGCATTTCCCGGGCATGGTTACATTGGTTACCACAATGTATAACAATGGCAATGCAACCGCTAACGGGCCAATTGATGTGCGTTTTCATTTATCATCAGGTGTTGATTACAACACACAGTACTTAGGCAATCTTACGCCTGGGCAATCAACAGTTATTACAATAAATGTTCCATCTGTGGCACCTGCCACACAAACATTAACTGCAATTGCTGATCCACAAAACAATATTGATGAATGGTATGAATCAGATAATACAATATCAAATAATTTGTGCTGGGATTTTAGTCCAATTCCCAATCCTTGTTTTTCTGATTTTTGGAATTACTCCTATCTAGTAAATCATGCTGTTTATTTATCTGTACCAATCAATGTCGCTTATTTGTACGATGCCAGCCTAGTAAAAGTAAAGTTTGAAGTTAGCGGACCCGGTTTGCCTGGTACTGTTAATTTAGGAAATGCGTTAATGACAAATGTTGAACAAACTTGCAGTTGCCCGCGTATGGCAGTGCTGCCGGGTAATTTTGTTTTTCCGCAAGTGGGAATGTACACTTTTACAATGACTGCCGATCCAGACAATGATTACACGGAATGTGATGAAAGCAACAATGTATTAGTGGTGACCGTGACAGTAACAGATTTGCCTGATATGAGAATCTTATCGCAATACATTGCGCCATCACTTTTAAATCCTGATCCGGCTCAACCTATCAGCCTTAATATAACTTATGAAAATATAGGAGCATCAAACATTAATGATAATATGAAATTAAGAGTGTTGGTGGATAATGTTCCATTGGATTCTATTTATCCTGTTCCGGGTTTAGTAACAGGAGACAACACAACATTTACTATTCCAGCTACATGGTCTTCAGCACTTCCTGGCATACATATTATACGTGCAATTATTGATGCCAATAATCAGGTTGTTGAATCTAACGAATCAAACAATGAAGCAACTCGGGCGGTGGTAGTTGGTCAAGCTGCAAATCTTTACTTCCAGGTTTTTGCTGCCAGTGATACCATACCTGCTATCAATGATTTGATTTCGATCAATGCGCGTATCGGAAATAATGGAGATGTAAATTGCGAAGCCGATGTTCAGTTCTTTTATGTAAACAATCAATTGGATACAATACCAATCGGAACCATACATGTTGCTATTAATTCAAATGACAGCTTGGCTATTCAATTGCCATGGCTAGTTTTAGATAACTCAACAACACTGATTGGAAAAATTGTAAACTCATCAGTACTCGAATTTACTTATGATGATAATGAAGCATCAACAGCTATTGGTGCTTTCCATGTCACTCTATCTTCAACCCCTGATTGCAATAATGCAGAAACAGGAACTCTCGCTGCTAATGCAATTGGTGGAGAAGCGCCCTATTCTTATCTGTGGAATAATGGTTTCAATGCTCAATTATTAACGGCCGGTGCAGGTAATTACACGGTTACTGTAACTGACAATACGGGGCAAACAAGAACTGCAACCGGAGCCATCGCAAATATTCCTGGCATTACTTATTATAAGGATAATGATGGTGACGGATATGGAAATCCTGCTGTAACAAAAGTTTCGTGTAACGGAATTCCAACTGGTTATGTTGATAATGATGATGATTGCAATGATTTATTTGCTTCCATACACCCCAATGCACCAGAGTATTGCAATGGCTTGGATGATAATTGCAACGGACAAATTGATGAAGGTTTTACAATTGGTCTTCCACCAATAACTGGTCCTTCGGTACAATGTGTTCCCAATACAGCCGGTGGTGCTACGTTTTCAATTCCAGCTATACCGGGCGCAAGTTATGCATGGACTATTCCGGCAGGAATGAGTATTGCTGTTGGTCAGTTTACCAATGCGATTTATGTGATATGGCCTGCCAGTACCATTAATAAAGGAATTGCTGGACCACTATGTGTAAATGTAACCAGTTCGTGCGGAAGCGGCCAGCAATGTGTTACGATAGACATCCAATCGGTGAAACCTAATCAGCCCAATTCCATTAGTGGTGCAACAAAAGCTTGCCCTGATGATGATTTAAATTTCTCCATTGCGCCTGTGCAAAGAGCGACTAGTTATATATGGACTGTTCCAAACGGAATGACTATTAATACTGGACAAGGAACCAATGCCATTTCGGTTAGCGTGCTTGCAGGTTTTAATGGGGGAATTGTAACAGTAGCTGCTGCCAACGCATGCGGATCAGGAAATTCGCGAACCAGAAATGTATTGTTAAATATCCCAGTAACGCCAAGTGCAATTGCTGGCCCGGCATCAGGCTTATGTAATTCGAATGGAAATGTATATTCAATCACACCTGCGTTCAATACAAATTATTCATGGACTGTTTCTGCTGGTGGAACAATTAACGGATCACCAAATGGTAACTCAATACTTGTTAACTGGGCACAATTTACCAATTCCTCAGTCTTAGTGTTAGCATCAAATGGCTGTGGTATCAGTTCTGCAAGAGGAATAAATGTAACAGCTAATCCGGCTAAACCTGGAATAATTACAGGCGCAACATCTGTTTGCACAAATGGATCATATCCATATTCTGTAACTACAGTTGCAGGTACTTCCACCTATACATGGACAACCCCAGCAGGAAGTTCAATTGTTGGGCAAGGTTCAAAAAACATCAGTGTTACTTACGGACCTATTGCCGGAACTAATAAATTAATAAGTGTGAAAGC
>JANNXV010000271.1:0-4657 GCA_031409815.1 Bacteroidota bacterium | reverse complement strand
TAATAAGCTTTATCATGTGCATGCGCTCTTCGTCCGACTGAGCAAATAAAAACTCAGCAACACCTGTTAATCCTTCAGTTTCTGCCCACGACCCCATGGCAAGATAATATTGCGATGAGGATGCTTCAAACTCTATTTGCTTATTTAATGCAGCTTCTACTTTTTTAGTTACCATGGCTATAAATTCTAATTATTCAGAAATGCAAACTTACATAAATCCTCAAATGCTGAATAAAAATGAAGACTAGAAATATAAGAACAATTATTATTGTTTTTCTGTAAAAGTCGAATTGGCTTTAAGTTACCTTAATTTAAAATTGGATCTGAAATAAATACTATACTTGCTTTCAGAAACCCTTTAATGGCGAAAAATGAAAAACTTGCATTATATTTTTATATTATTTTTAAGCATAACAATTAATACTAAAGCACAATCCATCTTCCAAAAAACCTTTGGAGGTTCAAATTATGATTCGGGCAACAGTGTTCAGCAAACAACTGATGGAGGTTTTATTATTGGAGGAACCACCCTGAGTTTTGGTGCTGGCAATAGCGATGTTTATTTAATAAAAACCAATGCAAATGGCGATTCGCTTTGGACTAAAACATTTGGTGGATTGGGTCAGGAAACCGGAGAATTTGTTCAACAAACTGCCGATGGAGGATACATTATTACAGGAGCAACAAGCGGATTTGGTGCGGGCAATAATGATGTCTATTTACTAAAAACAGATAGTATCGGAAACTTGCTTTGGAGTAAAACATATGGCGGAATAAATGATGATAAAGCATTTTGCGTTAAACAAACCACGGATAGTGGATATGTTATTGCTGGCCAAACCAATAGTTTTGGTGCAGGAAATGCAGATGCTTACTTAATAAAGACTGATGCTAATGGCGATACACTTTGGACAAAAACCTTTGGAGGCGGGTTTAATGATTTTGCCTTTTTTGTGCAACAAACTAGCGATACAGGATATATAATCACAGGGCAAACAATCAGTTTTGGTGCAGGTAATTCAGATGTTTATTTAATTAAAACCGACACTATTGGCAATTTGATTTGGTCAAAAACCTTTGGCGGAACAAATGTGGATGTTGGACATTCTGTTGAGCAAACTTCCGATGGGGGGTATATTATTGCGGGAAATACTACAAGTTTTGGATTCTCAAATTCTCATGTTTATTTAATCAAGACTAACTCAAGCGGAAACTTGATCTGGTCAAAAATCCTTTCTACCCTTTATTCATTTTCTATTCAACAAACCACAGATGGCGGCTATATTATTGCCGGAAGTAGTATCGATATTGATCTAATCAAAACCGACTCAACAGGAAACTTACTATGGATAAAATCTTTTGGTGGCGGATCGATTGACAGAGGTACATCCCTACAGTCAACTACCGATGGTGGATATATTATTACAGGATGGGCTGCAAGTTTCGGAACAACATTAGATGATGTATATTTGATTAAAACAGACAGTTCCGGCAATGGTGGATGTAACCAAACAAGCCCTTCAATTTCCGGATTTTCGCCATCAACACAAGTGTCAAACCCAACAACAGTTATAAACTATACTGCTACCATTGATTCAACACCTGCTACAATAATTAGTTTTGGAGGCACGGTGCGCTCACTTTGCTTCGCAGTTACCGAAATTGAATCCATAATCACTGTCCCAAAGCCTGAATTATCTATATACCCTAACCCATCAGCCGGGAATTTCAATGTTTCATTTAATAACACGATTGAAAAAGGTTTCGTTAAAATATTAAATATTTTAGGAGAAACTATTTTAACCGAAGATATTAATCATGAATCAAGCAAAGAGATCAAGCTCAATAACATTTCACGAGGAATATATTTTGTTAATGTTTTTGATGGAGAACGTAATTTCTCTAAGAGGATAGTAATTCAATAAGTTTGAAGCTTAGTTACTTATTTCTTCAAAACACATTCTGCCTTTTCTCGATTAACAAATAATTAGATCGTTTAAAAAAGCAAGTAAACAATACTCATTTACACCAGAGTAGATATTGCTTTTGTTTTCCATACTACTACCCCTTTGACTAAGTTATAGCAATTCATGATTTTATTTCATTACTTTGTATACACAGTACATTTTAAAAGTATTTTTATCATTCACCATTATTTTTCAACTGAAATGAAAAACAAACGCTCGATTATTAACAAAATGTTATTCCCTCCTTTGTTAATCATTGCACTTTGCATTTGCAATGCAGCCATCGGACAAACAGCAAAAAGTTCTGATTATTCACTCAATCCTTCATGGGTCAACATGATGAGTGACCCTAATGAAAACTATTATGAAGTAATAAAAGCTTATGATGATTATTGGAAGAACAAAAAGAAGCCAACTGACGAAGCAGAAGAAATGGAAATGATGGAGGAGAAAAATCATTCGACCAAAATGACCGATAAAGAAAAAAAAGAATTGGAAAAAGAAGAACGCGCACATAAACGAGAACTTGAACTCGAATCGAAAAAGAAATTGACTGACGATGACCTAAAGCAATTAGAATGGAAACGCGAAATGAGCTACCAATGCAAACGTTTTGAAGACTGGAAACTTACCGTAAAACCTTTTGTACAAAATGACGGTCGCATTTTAAATGAAGATGAACGAATGAAAATATTTGAGCAACGTCAACAAGAATCAGAAAAAAAATAAGGACAAAACCATTCCATGAAAAAATTATTACCATTATTTATTTTCTTGTTAGCTGTTATATCTGAAACTTTTTCTCAATCAAACTGGACACCCGTTTCGCCCAATTTTTTTCCTACCAACGCTAGCGGACAAATACATGGTATAAGCCGCGTAAGCCAGGTTAAATTTCATCCTACCAATGCTACAAAAATGTATGCCGTTAGCTCGCGTGGTGGTTTGTTTATTACCAGCAATAGTGGCGCCAACTGGACACTTGCTCCCGGTTGCGACTTGCTGCCTAACATGCGCTTAAATTCTGTTTGTGTCGATTATACCAACGACCAGATTCTATACCTCGGCACAGGTGATGCCAACTATTATTATTCAGGAAGTGGTGTTTATAAATCAATTGACGGAGGAAACACTTTTACTTCATCTGGGCTTGGTGGGAGGTTAATTACAGAAATTGTGATGAACCCTGCCAACAACCAAATGTTGATTGCCGCAACAGATGCTGGTATTTATAAATCCATAAATGGTGGCTCAACATGGACATTAAAAACTGCAAGTTCACTGGCTTGCCGCGATTTGGTTTTTAAAGCCAATGCAACCACACAAACTTTATTTGCATCCACTTACTCTGAATTATATCGTTCCACCAATATGGGCGAAACATGGACGCAAATCATCACAGGTCTTTATTTTCCATCAGGTTCAACAACTGGCGGTGGATGCCGTGTTGCAGTTACTCCGGCAGATAGCAACAGAGTTTACTTTCATATGATTGCTAAAAATGGAACCCTATTTAAGTCAACCGATGGAGGCTCGTCATTTGTAAACGTAAAAGACAGTGTGATGCCAAACTTAACTGCTTATGAAAACGTTGCCACCTCCACAGGTCAAGGTGATTATAACAGTATGTTCAATGTCGATCCGCTTAATGCCAACATATTATATTATGGTGCGCATGGCTTTTGGAAGTCGTTAGATGGCGGTGTATCATGGTTATCAATGACCTTTTGGGCCTATGAATTACATACCGATATGCATTGGGTAAAAGTAAATCCATACAACACCAACGAAATTTGGACAGCTAATGATGGTGGAGTTTGGAAAAGTACTAACGGAGGCACCAACTGGACTCCCATTAGTAATGGAATTTATGGTTACGAAATTTATCACGGTGCATGCAGTCCAACACGTAGAGATATGTTTAGCATCGGAACTCAAGATAATGGAGAACTCTATCACTCAGCCGGAACCTGGTTTACCAACCGCGGTGGCGACTGGGGTTCAATTTGTGCATTTGACTACCGAAGCAATAGCAGTATGGTTTATTATTTTGGTAACAACAACCGAAGATTAGTTACCGGTGGCGATCAAACGTATGCTTTGCCGGTTACATCACTGCAGGATATCGCATTCTATAGAGCAAATCCAAATCTTGCATTTGCCGCTAATCAGGAGGTTTACAGAACCAAAAATTTACTTTCAACCACTCCCACCTGGACTCCAATAAGTGCCATCAATAAAACTATTAAAGCAGTGCATGTAAATATAGCCGATTCTAATAAGTTATACGTTATAACTAATGATGCCAACATATATGTAAGTACTAATGTTTTAAGTCCTGCTCCAACATTTACCAATTACGCTTTGCCAAATGCAACAGGCAATGCAGCATCCATCACCAGCATAAAATCAGCACCCAACGTATTGTATGCTGTAATGAATACAAAAGTTTATCGCTCTTCTAATGATGGAGCTACCTGGACTGATGTGAGTTTTAATCTCCCATCAGTAAACTGGGTAAAAATAATACCTGACGAATATTTTTCGGCTAATCGAGTCACGCAGCGGAGTTTCACCGCTACGTTCTCACAGAACTGTACGTGAACCTCTCGATTCATACAGCTCTTCTTGTTCAGTCACCAATGTTGTGATACATTATGGATGAACCAATTGCCAGTGTGGAAAAAGAT
>JANNXV010000270.1:0-11784 GCA_031409815.1 Bacteroidota bacterium | reverse complement strand
ACCTATAGTTTGTATTGACAATAGTGCTTGTACCACAGACGGATGTAACCCATCAACAGGATGTACATTTACTCCAATCGTTTGTAATGATAACGATGCATGTACTACAGACGGATGTAATACAACAACAGGATGCACATTTACTGCAATAGTTTGTAATGACAACAGTGCCTGTACAATTGACGGATTTAATCAAACCTCAGGATGTACAAATACTCCTATAGTTTGTAATGACAACGATGCATGCACCACAGATGGATGTAACCCTACAACAGGATGTACATTTACTCCAATCGTTTGTAATGACAACAGTGCCTGTACAACAGACGGATGTAATCCTACAAGCGGCTGTACATTTACCCCAATCGTTTGTAATGATAACGATGCTTGCACAACAGACGGATGTAATGCTTCAACAGGCTGTACTTTTACTCCAGTGAATTGTAATGATAACAACGCTTGTACCACAGACGGATGTAATTCTTCGACCGGATGTACAAATACTCCTATAAGCTGTGATGATGGTAATCCATGTACAACAGATGGATGTAATCCTTCTACAGGATGTACCAGCACTCCAGTTAATGTAAATGATAACAACGCATGTACATTAGATGCTTGTGATCCGTTTACAGGAGTAATCTCAAATACTCCGGTTAATATAGATGATGGAAACGGTTGCACAAAGGATGCTTGTGACCCTATAATTGGTGTTACACATATAGATACTTGTAACAATTGCACGCTTGCAACCCCAGGCCAAATTAATGGTGCAGGTAACTTATGTAATCCAACTACTGGTGCAACATTCAGTATTACTGCTGTACCTGGCGCAACCAATTATGCTTGGTCAGTACCTGCAGGAACCGTTATCGTAAGTGGACAAGGAACGACCTCAATTAATGTTTCATGGACATTTACTACCATCCACTTTGGTATAATTGGTCAAGTTTGTGTTGTAGCTAACAACAATAGCGGCTGCAGTAGTGCACAACGATGCGACCCATTATCGGTTCAATTAGTGGCACCAGTACAGCCACCTTCAATCAGCGGTCCTTCTAAGGCTTGTCCTGGAGATTCTGTTGTTTATTCAACTGGTTTTGTACCAAGGGCAATATCATACAACTGGACCGCTCCGGCTGGTGCAACAATTGTTAGTGGGCAGGGAACTTTGACAGTGACGGTAAAATATGGCGCAGGCTTTATTGCAACTAGTCCTATAAGTGTCACTGCTTCGAATGGTTGTGGTACAAGTCCAGCTCGTACAAGAAATATTCAGCCTAATGTGCTTCCAGCAGCAGTTTCTATAACAGGACCAGCAACTGGAGTTTGTTCTCAATCCGGAGTTATGTATTGTGTTTCTAGTCCGGTGATTGGAGCAGTGAGTTATTTATGGACAGTTGCTGGTGCTGGTGCAACAATTAATGGTTTAAATAACGGTGCTTGTATACTTGTTGATTTTACAAATCCAACAAGTGTTGCAATAACAGTGCAAGCTGTAAATGGCTGTGGAAGTGGAGCTAGCAGAACGCTAAATGTTAGTGGCAAGCCAGCTGCTGCAGGTCCAATAACTGGTAATCTAGTGGTTTGTGCAAATGCTGTTGAAACTTATTCAGTTGCAACTGTAAGCGGTGCCTCAACTTATACTTGGACAATTCCTGGAGGTACAACATTTGTTAATGGTCAGGGAACTAAGATCATGAATATGAAATTCGGAGCAACTGCAGCAACCAATATGACTGTTTCAGTTAAAACAAGCAATGCATGTGGAATAGCTGTTGCCAGATTGTTAAATGCAATTAATTCTACAGTTTGTCCTCGAATAGGCGAAAACTATGCAACTAATTTCATGGTGTATCCAAATCCTGTAAAAGAGTTGCTAAATGTTAACTTTACAACAGAGGAAGAATTGACTTATGTTGTTAAACTTGTTGACATGACAGGACGTATTGCTTATTCTGAAGTTAGTAAATCAACTAGTGGAGTAAATAGCATTTCTGTAAATGTTAAAGGTTTATCTTCTGGTGTTTACATGCTTAATGTTCTTATCGAAGACAGTATCCAACAGTTTCGTGTTATTGTTGAATAATTAATATTAAAAAGTTCTAAATGGGATTCAACCAATTGGTTGAATCCCATTTTTTTTGAACAGTTTAGAATTCGAAAAATGAAACCTTCAATTATTCTTGAATTCATTGGTTGTTTTAAAAGCCCTAATCCTCCGCTCAAAATCTTTGCTATGAATGGAGAAGATTTTGCAATTCTATTTCTAACTATTTACTTATTTAAAGATTAATTACTTGGTTGTTGATTGCAATGGCACTATAAAATTTCTCAATTGCAATATCTTTTTATAAACCGATAGGCCGAACTTAAACCAAGTTCACCCGCTTTACTGAAAATGGAACAAGCGATTTTTTTTTCATTAAGATAGTATAGTACAAAGGCTTTATTATAATATGCTTCTGCAAGCTGTGGATTGATATCAAGGGTTGTTTCATAATCTTTCAGAGCGCCATTAAAATCATGTAGTAAAGCTTTAATTTGCGCCCTGTTGTAATAGGCAAATTCAAATTGTTTTTGCAATTCAATTGCTCTACTGAAATCGGATAAAGCTGATTGAAGTTTTTCGGTTCTTTGATTTTGAAAACTGTAGTTGTTTGAATTTACCACAACATTGGGCTGTTCTATATTAACCATCGCCTGAACCTCACTAAAAGTATTTATTCCTCTTCCAAAATAGGCTAAAGCATTAGTTGAGTCATTCAGAATTAATTTGTCAAAGTCGCTATTCGCCAAGTCGTAAGCATGCATATTTGATTTTACTACTGCTGAAAACAAACTAACTTTTCTCTCCTCACCAGAAAAAATCAAACTATCAATATCGTTTATGATTGTACTTTCAGAATTGCAAATACATAATTTGTAATCATGGTCTTTATTAAATGTGTTGAGCAAAGAAGATAAATACTTGCAATTATTGCTATTGACTTCCTTTTCAATTAAATAAAACATGGGTTGTATTCCGATGTTAATAGTGTCAGTTTTATCATTAAGACGATTATTGAAATCGGCATCTAACGCCATCAGTTTTGATATTTGTATGGAGTCGCGACTTAATTGTGATTCGGATTTTGCATGCAATACTTCACTCATTAATTTTCCGGTAGCTAAATCCTTTTTGGCTCCTTCCGAATCGTTCAATAAATATTTGATTTGAGCCTTATTATAATAGGCATCCATAAAATAGGGATACAACTCAATAATTCTATCATAATCCTTAATAGCTCCTTTGTACTCTTTAAGATTTTGCTTTAACTTGGCTCGATTAAAAAGTGCTTGTATGTTTTCGGGGTTGATAATTAACACTTTGTCAAAATCACTATTAGCGCTTTTATAATTTTTTAATGTTGAGTATAACACAGCCCTATTAAACAATGCGTAAGCATTGCGAGGTTCGTAGGTCAAAACAATATTGTAGTCGCTCAATGCTTCTTTATTTTTATTCAGCTTTATTTTTGATTCAGCACGATTATAATAAGCGAAAGTGTAAGAAGAATCTATTGCAATTGCCTGCTCGTAATCTTCAATGGCTTCTTTGTAATGATTTGTTTTATATTTTGTGATACCTCTTCTTACATAGCAATTTAAATTTTGAGGATTTATCTCTATTGCTCTATCATAGGCTTCGATTGCTTTGGGATAAAAGGTAAGTGCATCATTAGCTGCCCCTAAACACAAGTAAACATCTTCGCCTTTCACTTTCAAGGTGAGCGCTTGATTGCAATCGCTAATTGCCGCATCGAAATCGTTCATAGCTAAATATGCATAAGCTCTTTCGATAAACAGCAATGGATTTGAATTATACTTGTCGATGATTTTATTAAGATCGGTGATAGAACCTTGATAATTCGTTAATCGATAACGTGCCTGCGCCCGGTAGTGAAGTGCTTCATAATAATAAGGCTCGTAAACGGTAAGTGAAGTTGTAAAATCCTGCTCGGCACCAACATTATCTTCCAGGTTAAATTTACAACCACCTCTTAAAAAATAGGCCTCATAAAAATAGGGTTGGGAGTTTATGCAGGTATTTAGTTTTTTAATAGCTCCAGCTAGGTTATTATCGGCAATATCTCTTCTAGCACGCTCCATTAATCTTTCAATATTATATTGGGCAGAAGAGGAAATAACAAAACAGAATTGCAATAATGCAACGAAAATTATTTTAACATTCTTCAATTTAATAGCTATAGAAAATCTGTTTGGGCATTTTAAAAATTGACACCCCCTTAAACAAGATCGTTGGAACAAAATTGTGTTTTATTAATTGAATTTTTTAAATATTCTTAAACTTTTATCAGAAATGATTGTTTATTATATCAAACAAAATGTAAAACACTAAAAAAAATTATGAAATCAATTAAAAAGATTGCCCTATTTGTTGCTGTTAGCTTTTTAAGCTTAAATGCATTTGCACAAACGAAGTCAGACATTGTTGATGTTGCAGCTGGCTCGAAAGACCACACCACATTAGTTGCAGCTATTAAAGCTGCAGGATTAGTAGAAACGTTAAAGGGAGCAGGACCTTTTACGGTATTCGCACCAACAAACGATGCTTTTGCAAAATTGCCAGCAGGAACTGTTGATGGTTTGCTAAAACCTGAAAATAAAAGCCAGTTAACCGGAATACTTACTTATCACGTAATTGCTGGTAACCTTAATGCAACTGCGGTTATGGAAGCTATTAAAGCAGGAAAAGGAAAGGCAGTGCTTACCACAGTAGCAGGTGGAAAATTAACGGCATCAGTAGTAAAAGGAAAGGTTATTTTAACAGATGAGAAAGGTGGAAAAGCAACTGTAACGGCTACAGATTTAGCTGCCAGCAATGGTGTTATTCACGTAATTAATGCGGTTTTAATGCCAGGTAAATAATTAGTACTTTTCGGTTCACCCGGTTATTTATTTTTAAATAGCCGGGTGTTTTTTTTAGTTTAAAATAGTATGCCGGCCGCATAGCAGTTTCATTGAAAATGAGGAGAGGTAGTCAACCAATTGTAAAATGTTTATGAGACAAAAACTTTATCAATTTTGATATGTTATAAATTATACCATAACATAAATCCTATGAAAATGAAACAAATTGCTATTTTATTACTTGCCCTTTTTTTGACAGAAGCAAAAGCGCAAACCATTGTTAATGGTGGTATTTATGCCAACACAACATGGACTTTATCCAATAGTCCCTATTTGATGACCGGCAACATAGTGGTTTTCCCGGGAGTTGTTTTAACTATTGAACCAGGTGTAGAAGTTAGAGTAAAGGAAAATGGTTTTTCAGGTTCTCAGTTCTACTTTGAATCTCGAGGAACCGTAAATATGGTTGGACAACCTGGTGCATTAATTACCTTTAGAGCTGATTCGGCAATTAACACTGTTGGCGCTTGGTCAGGTTTCTATATCAAGAATTCGCAAGGTGGGGCCATTAACTACAATTATGTAAGTATTTCAAATGCAAATACAGCTTTTAATTATGATGGCGCTGTTCCGGGGTATATTGAATTGCATCAATGTGAATTTTATTATAACGGCTATGCAATAAATGTGGGTTTGCAGCTTAAAGCTGATAGTTGTAAATTCAAAGGCAATTACACTGCGGTTGCAGGTTGGAGTTTATTTGAGTTTAATCATTGCGAGTTTGACAGCAATAATGCCGCATTGCCTATTTATGCCACTCAACTAGATATTGATAGTTGCACATTTACCAATAACTATGTTGCAATTACGCTTAATTCGAGCGTATTTAATAGTTTGAATGTATCACAAACAGTTTTTTCAAATAACTCTACTGCATTTTATGGTGCTAATAACGGAGTAATTGAAAATTGCCAATTCTTTTCGAATATCGATGCAATTGTTGGCGCAAACACTGTATTAATCACTGACTGTGTGTTTGAAAATAATCAAACTGGCTTGCAAACTAGTTTTGGAACAACAGTAGAGAATTGCGAAATTAATTTTAACCAAGTAGGTGTTGCTCTCTCACAAATTGCTTTTTCACAAACCGCACCAGTTATTCAGAACAATCGTATTTGTTTTAATAGCAATTACAATATCGACAACCAAACTGATTTAAATCTCTTTATACCCACTAATTGTTTTTGCGAAACAGATTCTGCAATTGTAGAATCTAAAATATTAGATGGCTATGATGATATTACCAAGGGATTGATCAGTTATGCAATATTCGATACAACTTGTACTAACATTCTTAAGATTGTTAACAAGAGTCCATCGGTAACAGCTGTTGCAGAAATTGAAAATTCTAATATTAGTCTATTTCCTAATCCGGCAACAAATGAGATCAATTTTAATAACCAAAATAAATTTACTCGTATGGATTTTATGAATTTAACCGGACAGGTGCAACTCGAAACTATATTAGTGCCTGGCAGCAATACTATTTCGTTAAATCAGTTGAATCAAGGAATTTATTTAGCCCGATTATCAGGAAATGGTGTTGAAACCAAAATTGTGCGGATAACTAAACTTTAGTTTTTGTTTGATTTTAAAATAAGGTGGGCATCGGTAAGGTGCTCACCTTTTTTGTTTTAACAAGTTAGCTTGGTTCATTTGTACGAACTTTTAAAGTCTACAATCACTGTTTATTTTGACTGATTTCAGACCTTTGGTGCAACAATTTTTTCTATTATTGGATAATTGAAAAACGTGCAAAGCAAAAACAGAGTTTTTAGGAGTTGTTTGATTGGCGTAATGCTGTTTTTTTGCTTTACTACAACCGCAACACACATTGTTGGAGGTGAGTTAAATTACCGACACATTCCTAATACGAATGATTACGAAATTTCTTTAATTGTTTACCGCGATTGCTATAACGGAATTCCTCAACTTGATAATCCGGCATATATTTTTATTTATGATGATTTCAATAATTTAGTTACCACAATGGCAATGGTTTTGGATAGTGCCCAAATTATTCCATCCACCGTTAACTCACCTTGTTTTATTCCACCAGTCGATGTGTGCTATCAACGCAGTTTTTACCAGCCTCAAATAATAACATTACCACCAAGCAATGGAGGATATCAGTTAGCCTACCAGCGTTGTTGCAGAAATAATACTATTTTGAATATTGTTGATCCGGGTGGAACAGGCGCCACTTTTTATGCTTTTATTCCGCCCACAAGTCTTTTCTCACGAAACAGTAATCCGGTTTTTGACTCATTGCCACCACCATTTATTTGCGATGGCTTGCCTTTTGTTTTTGATCATTCGGCTACTGATATTGATTCAACATTAATCAATAATGTTTGGGTGCACGATTCAATTGTTTATGAGTTGTGCGAACCATTTACCGGTGCTGATGCATCCAATCCAATTCCAACACCTAACAATCTTCCTGTACCACCTCCTTATGTTCCGATTAGCTGGCAAGCGCCTTTCTCATTAAGTAATGTAGTCAGTGCTAATCCTCCATTTGTGATAGATGCAAATAGCGGTATTATTACCGCCACTCCAAATTTGCAAGGCCAGTATGTGTTGGCTGTTTGTGCTAAGGAGTTTAGAAATGGAATTTACCTGAGCACTACTCGAAGAGATTTTCAGTTAAATGTGGTGCCATGTCCAACACTTGTGGTGGCTGCTATTCAAAATCCACTGATTGTTTGTGGAAGTAATACGGTTACTTTTCAAAATTTCAGTATTAATGCTTCTAGCTACGACTGGGATTTTGGCGTTGTGGGAAGTCTTGCCGACACCTCACATTTATTTAGCCCTACTTTTACTTATCCTGACACAGGTAGTTATCTGGTTACATTGTTCGCACATTCAGCAGTTAATTTTAATTGCAAAGATTCTACAACCAGTATTGTTCGTATTTATCCTGACTATTTACCAACCTTTACTTTTGTTAAGGAAACTTGTACTAATTCAGTCAGCTTTACTGATACGTCTAATCTCGATGCAGGAAACACCATCACTTGGAATTGGAATTTTGGTGATGGTAGTACTTCTAATCAGCACAATCCTGTGCACCTCTATTCGCCAGGAAATTTTGTGATAACATTTACCGGAACAAGTGCGAAAGGATGTATTAAAACAGTTACTCAGCAAATAAGTATCCCATCCTTATTAACTCTTTCGGTAGATTCTATTGATCCTGTGCGCTGCTCAGGCGAATGCAATGGCTCAGTGGCAATAAATGCTAATAATGGAACGGCTCCTTATGCATTTCAGTGGAACGATCCGCTTTTTCAGAATACTGCTTTGGCCGATAGTTTGTGCAAGGGAAATTATGAGGTTATTGTGATCGATTCAAATAACTGTGCTGATACTTTATCGATAGCAATCACTCAACCATTGCCACTTTCATTGCAACTCAACTCAACAATCGCTTATTGCAATGGAGCATGTATTGGAACAGCTACAGCCACTGTAACCGGTGGTAATGGTGGTAACAATTATTTATGGAACGACTCCTCTCTGCAAACCACCGCATTCGCATTTCAACTTTGCCCTGGAGTTTATACTGTGGTAATCAACGACAGCCGAAATTGTACCATCACCGATTCAATTCCAGTTTTATTTTCTGATTCACTACCCAAGGTTGAAGCATTTACCGATCGCGATACTTTGTATGAAGGACAAATTGCACAACTAACTGCATTACCTGATACAAATTATGTTTATTCATGGTCTCCAAGTTCATCACTCAATTCAAGTTCAATTCCGAATCCATTGGCTACTCCAACTGTAACTACAACTTACTTAATTCTGGTTACCGATACCAATGGCTGTACCAATACCGATACTGTTCGAATAGTAGTGCTTGATATCATTTGTAAAGAGCCGGAAATATTTGTTCCCAGTGCCTTTTCTCCAAATAACGATCGCATGAATGATGTGCTATTGGTGCGAGGCAACACAATGGAAAAAGTTTTTTTCGCTTTATACGATCGATGGGGCGAGAAAGTATTTGAAACTTCCGATCAGAATATAGGATGGGACGGGACGTATAAAGGGGAGAAAGTGCAACCGGGCGTTTATGTATTTTATTTAGAAGCCACCTGTTGGGATAAACAACAATTCTTTAAAAAGGGAAATGTAACTTTATTGAAATGAGATTGCGATATAGCTCACTTTTACGAATGCAAATCAATGAGAATACTCGAATGGTTAGTTGCAGCAGACAAACTACTGCATACCACCGCTATTTTGTAGTAGTTACCTTTTTTTTGTTGCTTTCTACTTTCTATTCCTTCTCTCAAGACCTCCATTTCTCACAGTTTGAATACAATCCTTTAAATCTTAATCCCGCATCTACGGGTGCTTTTGATGGTGATCAGCGTTTCACTGCTTTACATCGTAGGCAATGGTCAGCCGTATCTGAGCCTTATACAACTTTCAGTCTTAGTTACGATCGGTTGCTAAGTGCCCCGTCAGAAAATGGAAATCATCATAACGCAGGTTTGTTAATCAATAGCGACAAGGCAGGTGATGGTAGCTTTAGCACCTTACAAGCTATGTTGAGCTACAGTTATTTATTTGCAATCGGACGTGATTCAGTAAATTTTTTAACTGCCGGCATTCAACTTGGTTTTACTCAACGCAGTTTAGATTTTGCAGCGCTCACTTTCAACAATCAATATAATGGTGATGCATATGTACCAAATTCTGCCACCGGAGAAAACTTATCGCAAACCACTTTTTTCTATGCAGATATAAATGCAGGTTTGGGATGGATGAGCCATTTCGATAATGGAACTTTTGCAGCAGGTATCAGTCTGCAACATATCAACAAGCCCAATCAAACTTTTTATGATGGTGCTAAAGAACCTTTACGGATGCGGTGGCAGCTAAATGTAAATCCCACATTCAAAGCCGGTGAATCGGTTACGTTAATTCCTGCAGTATTATACATGCATCAAAATACTTTCTCAGAATTAACCGGAGGATTGGAAGCCAAATTGAGTGTTAAAAAAAATGCTGTTCGCAATTTTTCTTTTGGACTTGGAGTTTATGGGCGGTTGAGAGACGCCATTATACCGGCTGCAGCTATTTACTACAATAATTGGAGAGTGGGTTTAAGTTATGATATCAATACTTCTTCATTGAAAAGAGCAAGCAATAGCAAAGGTGGCCCTGAAATAAGTGCTCAATATATTTTTAAAAAAATAAGAACAAAAATAAATCACTCAACATGTTGTCCGATTTATTGAAGAATGAATATTAAATAGTAATGAAACAGATCATTTTTATTTCTTTACTTTTTGTAACGTGCTCACTTAAATTATTTGCACAATCACAAGCTGCTTATATTAAAGTGGGCGATCAGGCTTTTGATAAAAAGGATTACGTTTCTGCTATGGAATTATATAGTCAAGCAGCGGAATACGATGACAACGACCATGAGCTACTTTTTAAAATTGGGGAAACCAATCGCCACCTTTTTAGTTTTGAAAAAGCATTGGCCTGGTATCAAAAAGCAATGATGGCTGACCGTGAGCGCGAACAACCGGAAATATTTTTGCGTTATGCTGAAGTGTTGCGTTACACCCAAAAGTTTGAAGATGCCAGAAACAATATTCATATTTATTATGGCTTAGTGAGCAAAAGCGATTCGCTAGCCAAACGAGCTGTTGCAGATAGTTTGTTGATTGAACAAGCTGCCCAAATGGTGAAGGACAGTTTATCGGTAAATATTTTAAATGCAGGCGCAATAATAAATTCAGCCTACTCAGATTTTGCTCCACAGTTAACCACTGATAGTACATTTTATTTTTCTTCCATGCGTTTTTCGGTTAAAGCCAATAAGACTACTGAGATGGTTTCGAAAATAATGTCGTCAACCATCGATGGAAACAATTTTACAAAACCGGAAGTTTTAGGTAATGAAATTAATCAACCTGCATTTCATAATTGCAATGCTTCCATTAGTCCTGATAAAAAAATAATGATTTTTTCGCGTTGCAATTACAACGAAAAAAACGAATTGATTTGTGATTTGTATGAATCTGTTTTTAGAGAAGGCAATTGGCAAACACCAAAAAAGTTAAACGACAGCATCAACATTAAAGGCTACACTTCTACTCAAGCGTGCATCACTACCAATTTAGCTGAAGGGTATATTTTATTTTTTGTGTCGGATCGCAAGGGTGGAAAAGGACAGCTAGATATCTGGCAATGTTTGCGCAATGCAGCAGGAAAATATTCGGCTCCAAAAAATCTGAACGCGCTAAATACTCCAGGTAATGAAATAACGCCTACTTACGACAGAGCTAACACCACACTTTATTTTAGTTCGGATAGTTTGGGTGGTGCCGGAAATTACGATGTGTTTAAAAATGTTTTTATAAATGACCGTCCAACAACATCCCAAAACATTGGTTATCCTTTTAACACCGGTTACAACGATATTTATTTTACCCCTGATCTTAAAAACAGTGAGCACGGCTTTATTACTTCCAACCGCCCCGGAACACTTGCCTTAAAGGGAAGTTATCCGTGTTATGATAATTTCAACTATCAAATGCGTCAACCAACTTATTCAGCCATCTCAGCTATTAATCAAAATCCAATCGCTATTGCCGGGCTTAATACCGAACAGCCGATTGAACCACTAACCAATTGGCTGCCCCTCAAACTTTATTTTGATAATGATTATCCCGACCCCAGAAGCAGGAAAAATACCACCAAATATGCCTACGATCAGCTTTACAATCAATATTTTGAAAAACTTCAAAATTATATTGACGAGTTTGCTGAAAA
>JANNXV010000269.1:0-4347 GCA_031409815.1 Bacteroidota bacterium | reverse complement strand
ACTGCTCCGGCATCCATTCCGCTCTGGTACTTTGATGAAAACACTAATTTATGGATGCAACAAGGTATAGCCAATAAAGTGAGCAATTTTTACGTAGGAACTGTTTCGCATTTCACCTGGTGGAATTGTGATTATCCATTTGAAAAAGCCACCATAATGGGAAGAGTGGTGGATTGCAATGGCAACCCCATGCCCAACTCAGTTGTTACCATTAACGGAATTTATACTCTCACTACCAACCAAAACGGCAACTACTCCAGCTGGGTGCCTGCAAATTTAGCCCTTACTGCGCAAGTACTCAATACCAATAATTTTGGTTTGCTTAGCAGCCAGGTAGAAAATATACCCCCGCTGGCAGCTGCGCAGGTGTTTACAGTGCCTGATTTAATTGTGCCCTGCCCTGCCACCATTACCGGCACGCTCGTTGGCTGCAATGGATCTCCCGTAAACGGAATTGTTTATTTAACAACAGGTAATTCAGTTGGCAGTTACATCGCCACAACTAACGGAACATTTAGCCTGCCTGCTCCCGGCAATACGCAATTAGTGGTGAATGCCTA
The DNA here is from genome assembly GCA_031409815.1 of Bacteroidota bacterium. Lineage (GTDB taxonomy): Bacteria > Bacteroidota > Bacteroidia > AKYH767-A > OLB10 > JANLUX01. The sequence goes on along the minus strand of JANNXV010000269.1, from coordinate 3,787 downwards.
TACATTAAACAATGTCTCCTCGTTAACTACCATAACCACACCGGCAGCCCCGGGAATGAGCAATGTTGGGACTATTACGCTTTGCGACACCAGTTCAGCAGTTAGTTATGAGAATGGTTTTATATTGGATGGCAACGGTTTTAACCATCGGAAGTTTGTTATAGATACAAGTTCCACTTATGGATATTATGACCCAATGATTGGGTTGGGGGGCTTTATTGTTAATGTTCAAGGGCATGACAGTGCCACTAATGACAATATAGATTTATCCGTGTTTATTCAGGGTACGACTTTGGGGATTTACTCTGGTTTTATAGGGTTAAACATTAACGGAGGAATGCAGCAATTGGGTAGCAATAATTCTTTACCAGTTTTCAACCTGGTGCAATGCGATACTGTAGGAGGCCGCATAAAAGCTGGATTCTCCGGGATATTGCAGGATTCGCTGGGTGGGTTTGTGACTTTAACAAATGGAAGGTTGAATGTGGTAAGGACATTTTGAAGGTGCAAAATATTATCTTCTAAGTGTACTTTCTGCAATAAAGTCACTTAAACGTTTTTGCAAATTGTGAATAAAACACCCCTTCCGGTTAGCTCAATAACTTTTACCTTTGCTCCATGGCAAAGTATACACCCGCATATCTCAAAAAATTAGAAGATCTTTTAAAAGATAATGGATACGAAGTACGGTATGAAAAAGGAAATTTTAAATCGGGCTTTTGCATATTAGAAGCCAAAAAGGTAGTGGTAGTTAATAAATTCTCCACCATCGAAAGCAGAATTCAGGCTTTGATTGAGATTGTGAATACCCTTGTTCAGAATGGCAAAATAGAGCAGGATCACAAACAACTTTTCATCAAAAAGGAGGAAAACGCTGTTGATACTGTTGAAACAGTAGAGGCCAATCCTGAACAGGAAACAACAACTCAATAACCCAACAACCCAATAACCTGTATCGTGTTAAAGGTTACATTTTTAGGAACCGGAACTTCGCAAGGTGTGCCTGTTATAGCATGTCAATGTGAGGTGTGTACCAGCATCAATCCACATGATAAACGTTTGCGTAGCTCAATAATGATAGAGGATGAACAAACATTAATCGTAATTGATTCAGGCCCCGATTTTCGTCAGCAGTTATTAAGGCAAAAAGTTAAAAAATTAGATGGTTTGATTTTTACGCATGAGCATAAAGATCATATTGCGGGCATGGACGATATTAGAGCATTTAATTACATCGGCAAAAAAGCAGTTGATATTTATGCAACTAAAGAAGTTCAAAAGGCAATAAAACGCGAGTTTCATTATGCTTTTGATGAAGTAAAGTATCCGGGTGTGCCGGAACTTAACCTTCATACCATTACTAACTCAAAATTTACGGTTGGTACTATTGCGCTTCAGCCCATTTTGGTTAAACATTTTATGATGGATGTATTTGGTTTTAGGGTAGGAGATTTTACTTACATCACCGATGCAAAAACAATACCTGACGAGGAGATTGAGAAGATAAAGGGAACCCGAATTCTGGTGTTAAATGCATTAAGAAGAACGGAGCATGTATCGCATTTTACATTGAATGAAGCGCTCAAAATGATTGAAAGAGTTAAGCCTGAGATGGCATATCTAACACATATTAGTCACCAATTGGGCAGGCATGATGAGGTAAATGCCGAATTGCCTTCGAATGTTAAGTGTGCTTTTGATCAAATGCAGCTTGATATTTAGGCAGTTATTTATTTTATCGAATACCAGTGTTTGTAACTTTCCATCATTGAAAAATAAGCACTAACTTGGTGCTTTGGCTTTTTCGCCTAGTAAAATCGAATTATTAATAATGTTGCTAATAACTTTTGTGAAAAGCTTTTTTCGGTGTCGAAGAATGTCCTTATTTTTCCCTTCTCGAAAAGAAGGATTGATGAGGAGTTATAGGTTGGCTATTTTGCTTGTTTTGATTTCATGCCTAAAATCAAATGGGCAGTATTTTTTGTTGCCTGACACCAATTTTGCAGCTTTTATAAAAAGTGTTTCACTTAACGCTGTTCAAGGGAATTTGTTAGACACCAATAATGCAAAAATCAGATCTATTAAAACACTTGTTATTAATGATCAAAACATAAAGAACATTTCCGGAATTCAGTTTTTTGACAGTTTAGTATCTTTAACAATAGCAGCTGATATAAAAGATGTTCCGGTATTGCCAATTGGCCTTCAGTATCTGAAAATAAGTGCTCAATTGGATACACTTGACATATACTCAGATGCACTAAAAGAGATAGATGTAAGCTATAATAAAATCAGCTACATAAACCACCTACCAAATGGAACATCAAAGCTTTTTGTTACCGGAAATTTATTACACTCTATTGATAATTTAAATGATTCATTGGTTGAATTATGGGTAAATGCAAATTTGCTCGACACATTAAATATCGTCTGTACTCAGCTGCGCCAACTAATAGCTGATCACAACCAAATTACTTTTATACAGCATCTGCCATGTGATCTCATGAATCTAGATGTTTCAAGAAATAGTTTTACAGAGATCGCAAATCTTCCTCTGCATTTAAAATCCGCAGTGTTTGATGCCAATACATTAACTGATTTTATGGTTTTTAATAACGAGTTAACCCATCTTTCGGTAAAAGGTTGTGGTTTAAATTCGTTTCCTGACTCGCTCCCTAACTCCCTTGAAAGTCTCGACCTCTCATCCAATTATCTTGATTCGGTTTTTACTGTTCCTGCAACAATAAACAGGTTAACTGTTTTTGGAAATACTATTAAATATTTGGGTGCTCTTTCCAATTCACTTAATTATCTGGATGTAAGATTTAATCAACTCGCACAATTGCCCGAATTGCTAAACCTGGATACGTTGTATTGTAATTCAAACCCGTTTACTTGTTTACCTAAGCTACCAGAAACTTTAAGTTTTATTGAGACTAGTTTAAGTTGCATACCTAATCGACCTTTGGCTATGACAAGCCAAATGTATCCATTATGCCATTTGTCATTTGCTTATCTTGAGAACAATGGAATACCTTTTAGTTGTTTAGATGACACCATCAGGGTTTTAACAAATGCAAATTCTTACCTCTGGAATAATGGGGATACATTAAGCTATGTGCCAGGTGCCTGCCGAACAAATTATTCCTGCGAAGTAGTTAATTCGAAAAATTGTTATTTTAAAGATGAGGTTAATTTAGTAGGAAGTTTATCCGTAGCAACTTCTTATAGTTTTAATTGCAACAATTGTCTTGATTATGCCGAAGTTTCAGTAAGCGGAGGAACACCACCTTATCAATACGATTGGGACTTTGATAATGGACCAGTGATGAATCATCACCTTGCAGGGGTAAGGAAAATATGTGGCGCAGGAAATTTGGAAGTTACTGTTACCGATTTTGCTGGCGATGATGTGACTGACTCTGTTGTTGTTTTATCTGACAGATCGGATGGTTTTAAGACAACGGTTTATAATCCATCTTGTGTTGCAGCTCAAGATGGGTATATTTTAATTGAAGAAAAGTTTACAGGTAGCACACCAGTTACAGTTTATGAGTTATCACATCTGGGCATTGGTAATTATGTTTTTCCTGTTTCAACAGCTCAAGGTTGCACCGATACTTTAAAAATTGATTTGGTAGCGGATGAAATTTGTTATACTGCATCATTAACAGATGCAGAATGTGGAGTTTGCAATGGTAGTGTAACGGCATCATTGAATGGTGAAAATGCTAATTCATCGGTACAAGTAATTGTGGCTGATGCGTCAGGCAATTATTATTCTCCA
>JANNXV010000268.1:0-14319 GCA_031409815.1 Bacteroidota bacterium | reverse complement strand
TACTGGTAAATATCTTACGCTCATGGCGATTAACAAGTTCACTGAAACATTCTTCGTTACCTTTTAGGTAATTAACGATCAATTCCTGATCGCTTAATGAAGTATTGCGCATAGACTTTCTAGGGTTTAGTAACCGTAACTCTTAAATAAACTTTAAACAGAGTAGAAATTAGTCTATATCGATGCGTTTTTTAAATTTTAATTCAATTAGTATTTTAGCTTTAACGCAAGTTTCTTTAATTTGTTGTGTTTGCTAAATATTTGTCAAATGTACAGAAGGTAAGTGGTGCAAAGCAAATTTATTTTGTCGCAGCTGTGCAATCTTCTTTAAAAAGTAATTGCTTTTAAGAACTATTTGGGATGCATTTGAATGTCAGGTTTATTAACAGAATAGTTAAAAGCCTGTTGATAAGATATATAGCAATCATAAAGAAAACACTTGATAGAGGCTAACTCCAAAGCTACATTTGTAGCTTATTAACAATTTACCTTCATCATTAAAACTTAAAAAAAATCAAATGAACAAAGGCGATTTAATTAAAAAAATGGCAACTGATGCTAAAATCAGTAAAATGCAGGCAAACGCTGCTCTTAATTCTTTTATGACCTGTGCAAGCAGTGCATTAAAAAAAGGAGAAAGAGTAACATTGGTTGGATTCGGAACATTTGGAGTATCTAAACGTTCGGCCCGTAAAGGACGCAATCCTCAAACCGGAAAAGTAATTCAAATTGCTGCACGCAAAGTAGTTCGTTTCCGTGCGGGAACAGAATTAACTAAAAAAGTGAAGTAATAATACCTGCTTCAAAAAAATCCCGCTATCATGCGGGATTTTTTTTGCCCAAATTTTACTGTTATCTGATAAAATTGCAACATTTTGCAATCGGGCAATTATTACTTTCGCGCGGCAATAAAAAAATTATGAGAAAAATTATTATTTCCTTCTTTTTGCTAACCGCAGTGGCTTCTTTCGCACAAGATGTAGCAAGCTTTGATAAAGCTACTTTACTTTATAAAGGGGAGGAAAAACACTTGGGCAATGTGCGGCAACTAACATTTGGAGGTGATAATGCCGAAGCCTATTTTAGTTTCGATAACCAGATGATTAGCTTTCAGGCTACGAACAAGAGTTGGAATAATCAATGCGATCAGATTTACTCCTTTAATTTTAAGGATGGTGATATGAAAGCAGGTGTACCAAACATGATAAGTACCGGACTTGGAAGAACCACCTGTTCATTTTTTTTACCTGGAGATTCATTAATTCTTTACGCCTCTACCCATATTGGCAATAAAGAATGCCCAGCCACACCGGAGAAACGTAAGGATGGTAAATATGTATGGGCCGTATATTCCGATTTTGATATTTTTATTGCCGACCTCAAAGGAAATATTAAGAAGCAACTTACTAATGAAAAAGGTTATGATGCAGAAGCAACTGTTTCGCCTAAAGGAGATAAAATCGTTTTTACCAGTATGCGGTCGGGTGATTTGGAACTTTATACGATGAATATTGACGGATCAAATGTTAAACAAATCACTTTTGGATTGGGCTATGATGGTGGTGCATTCTTTTCACCAGACGGCAAAAAACTAGTGTTTCGCGCATCGCGACCAAAAACGACTGAAGAAATAAAGGAATATAAAGATTTACTTGCCGAAGGTTTAGTACAACCTACACATATGGAACTTTATACCTGCAACATTGATGGTAGCAATCTCAAGAAAATAACCGAACTGCCAAATGCCAGCTGGGCTCCTTTCTTTCATCATTCTGGTAAAAAAATAATTTTTGCTTCTAATTATAAGGCAACACGCGGCTTACCTTTTAATTTATTTATGATTGATGCGAATGGCAAAAACCTGGAACAAATTACTTTTGACACCATGTTTGATGCCTTTCCAATGTTTTCTTATGATGGCAAGAAATTAATTTTTTCTTCCAACAGAAATAACAATGGTACCCACGAAACCAATTTGTTTATTGCCGACTGGAAAGACTAAAATTCGAGATTATTAATTTTAATAAAGTGGAAACAACAAGCAAATTCAGGCAATGGCTTAAAAGAATTGGGATTGCTGGTTTTTTATTTTTCCTGATAAAAGGATTGATTTGGATAGCTGTTTTCCTAGGAGCCGGAAAATTGTTTGGAGGTTGTTGACTTTATAAGCTAATGGGTACTTTTAGCATCATTTCACTCTTGTAAACTTATAGCCTCCTGGCGGCATAACTACTAAAGGCACCTTTTCAACAGTAACATTACTGGTATCTAAACCAAAAGCTTTTTCTTCACTCAAACTGATTTTCTTGATAAAGAAATATAGATTAAGAACAAACTTAGTATATAAGTTTAGCGAGTTCTCATAAGAGAGAAATTTTTCCATTACTACAAATTTAAAATCACCAATCAAATGTTGACGATGCAGAGATGCATAACGACTCACAATATCCACTTCCTTATTATGCACAAGTTCCTGCACCACCTGACGGAACATAAGGTTGATCTTAGCCTCCACCCTGAAGCCTATACGGAAACGAACATGAATTAGTTTATCATTAACAAGTTCATGAACCTTATACTCCATTGTATATGGTTCATCCAATACATCCACATGAACCAACCAATAAATGTCGGCACGTTTTGGCTGCTTTTGTAAAATGGAATAGATGATTTTAGATTCTACTTCATCATCCATATTTGCTGAGGTAAGATATACAAGATGTGTTGCATATTTAGGAATGCCTTCATCCTTGCTTACATCGCTAATGATATCATAATATTTGGAAAGTTGTACAAATTCTACCAATCTAGTCCGAATAACTCTTGCCTCATGCCATACCCACATTACGAAGATGATCATTAGTGCAATGAAAACTGTAACATAACCACCGTGTGTGAATTTGCTAAGGTTAGCAATTAAAAAAGAAATTTCAATAAATAAAAACAACGCAAGTAAGGAAGCAACAAATATTCGCGGATACTTGCTTTGGTAGAGATAAAACGAAAGCAACGCTGTTGTCATCAACATTGTAATTACAATTGCCAAACCATAAGCCGCTTCCATGTTACTTGACTGACGGAAATAAAATACAATTCCCAAACAACCGGCACATAAGATCCAGTTAATGGATGGTATGTATAATTGACCTCTTAAATCGGTTGGGTATTCAACTCGTCCTTTTGGAAGGAAATCCATTCGCATACCTTCATTTATCAGTGTAAATGTTCCGCTGATTAATGCCTGGCTTGCCACAATGGCTGCAGAGGTAGCAATAATAATTCCTGGTACGAGAAACCAAGGAGGCATAAGTGCATAAAATGGCTTTATGTCACCTAACAATTTTCCGGTGTGTTGTAATAGCCAAGCGCCCTGTCCAAAATAATTCGCAAGTAAAGTTATCTTAACAAAGATCCAACTCACTCTAATATTATTCCTTCCACAATGTCCTAAATCAGAATACAGGGCTTCAGCACCAGTGGTACATAGAAAAACTGCGCCTAGCAACCAGAACCCTCCGGGATATAAAACTAAAATTTTATATGCGTAATAAGGATTGAGTGCTTTAAAAACAACGGGCTCTAATGCTATTTCTTTAATACCGAGAATCAACAACATGCTAAACCATACTAGCATAACCGGTCCGAAAAAACGGCCCACGAATTTTGTCCCGAACTGTTGAATAAAAAATAAAGCAAATATGATTCCTACTATAATCGGTAAGGTTTTAATATCCGGATTTATCACCTGCAATCCTTCAACTGCTGATGCAACAGAAATGGGAGGTGTAATAATGCCATCTGCCAGCAAAGCCGCTCCCCCTATCATTGCAGGGATGAACAACCATTTTACTGGCATTTTACGAACCAGTGCATACAATGAAAATATGCCGCCCTCACCTTTGTTATCAGCCCGTAGCGTGAGTATGATATATTTAAAAGTGGTCTGTAATGTAAGGGTCCAGAAAATGCAAGAAATTCCACCAAGTATTAGCACTTCATCAATAACTCGAGTACCAATAATGGCACTCATAACATAAAGTGGTGAAGTACCTATATCTCCGAAAATAATTCCAAGAGTAACCAGTAAACCGGCTGCTGTTATTTTTTTATGATCAATATGACCTGAAGCCATTTCTTGAGATTTTAGATTTGGGAATTACAAGATTTGGCGATTAAAAAAAGACAATTTATGATACCAGATTTTTTTCCATTGAAAAATAAAAATGAATATTCTTTGTCAAATCCTAAATCCACAAATCTTTGAATCAAGCCGAAACCTTCTTTTTTACAACCTTCTTTTTTGCAGGTGGATTTTTCAATGCCTCATCAATGGTAGTTTCAAAATCAGCCAACACATTCATGTAATAAATGTATGCATCGTAAGGCGAATCGTAAGGGCTGAAATATTTATGTACATCACCATCGCTCCAAAATTTGGTACACATGTAATAAAAATGATCGCTTGTCTGCAATTTGCCCCACACATCCATCAAATCTTTGTTGCCGGTAGCAATTACTTTTTCCTCTAATTTATAAATACGTTTAGCGGCTTCCTGCTCCATTGGATTGCTTAGCCAGGCACTTAAATCGCGTTCTGCATCGGCCCAACTGATAAAATCAGGTACATCATAAATATCTCGGGCTTTATATGCATCAACGGCTTCACTCACCATTTTAAAATCAAAATCAGGATGTTTCATAATGGCTTTTGGAAGGTGATCTAAAAAATCGAATATGCCGGTTTCTTCCCATTGGTGTTCTCCAAAAGTTTCATAATCCATAAACAGGTTCAACACTTCTCCATTACCTGCAATTTTATGCACCCAACTTGCAAAAGTATCTGCATTTAGTGGGTACTCTGCCCAGTTACGGTCGCTAAAACGAAAAGCAATATCATCCGACAAACTGTAATTCTTAAGCATTGCCTTAATCTTTAAGGTACCTGCTGGTTTGTATAAGAAGTTGGGAGTGCGTTCTCCTAAAATACGATCAACTCCTTCGCATAAAATTCCTTTGTAACCTAAATTCTCAATGTAGGATGCAAGTTCGTTATTGTAAATTAATTCGGTGTTGCGAAAAACTTTTGGTGTTTGATCAAAATACTGCAGAATTTTTGCCTTGTGCATCTCTACCTGGCGTTTAAACTCATCCTTTGAATAGATAAAGCTCAATGAGTGATAATAGGTCTCGGATAAAAATTCAACACAACCAGTTTTTGATAAATCGATAAATGATTGGAGCACATCGGGACGGTTGTTTTCCATTTGCTCAATGGCCACACCACTGATTGAATAGGAAACTTTAAATTTTCCTTTATGGCGATTAATTAGTTCTAATATCTTACGATTGGTTTTTAGATAACATTTCTCCGAAACCTTATCCAAAATCCATTTGTTTTTTTCATCATCTTCATAAAAATGATCTTTACCAATATCAAAAAACGAATATCGCTTAACGCGAAAGGGTTGATGCACCTGGAAGTAGAAACAAACTGAAGGCATTCTTTAGATTTTAGATTTTGTGATTTTTGATTTTAGGATGTTTCGATCCTGTCCTTTTATTTCTTGAAACTAAATTCTTGAAACTTAAATTTCGTTGTCCGAAACTAAGTAGTTATTACATCTTTTATAAGATCATATTTATGATAACCTTCCAAAACACGAGCAGCTGCAATATCCCAACTGATATGTTCCAGGTCTACAAAGGCATCTTGGCTAACTTTATCACTCAATACTTCGTTACCCACCAAACTCAAAATGTATTCTGCTGCACGATCAATATCCCAATAATCGAATTTGAGTGCGCCCTTTAACACTTCTGAAACACCGCTTTGCTTGCTGATAACTACCGGAATTCCAAACTGAACTGCCTCTACTGCAGATAAACCAAAAGGCTCACTCACTGAAGGCATGATGTAAACATCGGCCATCGATAAAAGTGTTCTTACTTTTTCGAGATTTAAAAACCCTGTTAAGTGAAAACGATGTGCAATTCCTTTTTGTGCTGCCTTTACTAATAGTTGATTAAAATATTCACCGGTTCCTGCCATCACAAAACGAACATCTTTATTAAACTGTAATACACGTTCTGCAATGTCCAGAAAATATTCGGGTCCTTTTTGACGGGTTAATCGACCAACGAACAACACCATTTTTTCCTTCAAAAGTTTTTCGCTCTTGAATGCGGTAACCGGACGAATACCGTTATGCACGGTGTGAATTTTATGACCGGGAATATGATAATGTTCGCGAATAATATTTCCTGTGAAATCGCTCACCGGCATCAGCACATCTGCTGTTTCCATTCCCTTCTTCTCAATCTGGTAAACCCAGCCTTTGCTGTGCGTTCCTCCACGATCAATTTCAAGAGAGTGAATATGTACCACCAATGGTTTTCCGGTTTGTGCTTTTATCTCCATTCCGGCAATCATGGTCATCCAGTCGTGTGCATGTATAACATCAAAGTCTAACGAATGTGCAAGCTTGGCTGCCAATTTCCCAAACACCGTTACTTTTTCAATTACATCTCCACCATACAAATCATCAATATGAAAAATGTCGAAGGTATCATTACCAATCTGCACTTTTTTGATGTACTGGCTCTCCATATCCAAAGCATTAGAACCATAACCATTAGGTTGATTATAATATGGATTGAGGTCAGAAAGGATAAAAAGAACGATCTTGATTATCTTGTAAGAATCCGCATGACCAATATTGCGTAATGTTTTGGCATCAATGGTATTTAGCCCGATCAAATCTAGATTCTTTACCACAAAGTCGGGGTTCGACTTAGGGATGATCATGGTAACATTAGCGTGCTTTGCAAGCGCTATACACAAATCATGACAAGCAACACCCAGCCCACCATTGATAACAGGTGGAAACTCCCAACCGAGCATAAGCACTTTGGGAGCGTTTTTCTTAACAATTACTGGATCTAATACCGGCATTTGGTGGAATTCAAAAAATTTAACGTTTTATCTATTTGGCGCAAAGGTAAATGAGTGGGAGGAACTTACAAAGTGGGATAAGGATTTATTAATTCAGATAAAAACCCCTGACAGGGTTCAAAACCCTGTCAGGGGTATTCAGCAAACTCAATAAAATTTTACTGGTAAAGGTTTTCATCTGTGCCGGATTTCAAAACAAAGTAAAGCAATTATTGCACCGAAAAGAAAATTCATTTAACAATTCTTATTCTGATTCCTTTATGAGTTATCACGGTGAAATTATTTTTAAGCTCCTCAAAATACTTGTCAATTAAATCAGCAACAAGTTTAAAGCGTTCATGCCTTGCAATGTTATTGAGACGCATTAATAATATGCCTTTGTGTTGAAGTTGAAACCTGTAAACAAGGTCACCGAAATCTTTATCTTCAGTTAGTAACAAAATTTCTTTTTGGTTAGCAATCTCTAAAACTTTCGAATCCTTTATACCGGAAAAACTTTCAGTTACATAAATAACCATGTAACCTCGCTCTCGTAAAATTTTGACAATACCAAAATCAACGCTTTCATCCGCAATAAGCTCCATTTTTCACGAAGCTTTGGTTTGTATAATCTCGTTTTTTATTGAATCGGCAGCAAACAAAAGACAAGCGGCAATATCTTCTCTTTTGAGATTAGGATAAGCATCCAATAAATCATTAATGCTGTCGCCTGCTGCCAACTTTTCAAGTATTAAATCAACAGGTATCCTTGTGTTGGCAATCACAGGCTTTCCAAATAATATATCAGGATGAGAAGAAAGATGTTGAGCCCAGTTAATCATAGCTTTGAAATTATTGATACACAAATTTACAATAACTTTTCATCGTTATGATTAAAAGAAATTAATAACAACCACCCAATTAAATTATTTTTGCCACTCTCATGCATTCATCACTCTCAGATATTTCTTTGTCCGGCATCAAAACAGTTAAGCAGAAACTTTATTTCACTTCAGGCAATAAGCAATTAGAACTTTGGCCGGTAACCGCAACTGTTTTTCGTGTTCGTTACACCACCGAGTATTTTGCTAAAGATTTTTCGTATGCCTTGCGCCCGGGAATGGAAGAAGCTGTTGAAACTGTTCAATACGATTTAAGACATCCGCTTTATTACTCTGTTTATTCCACAAAGCTTGAATGCCGGATTAATAAAGAAACACTCAACGTTACTTTCTTAAACGAGAAAGGCGAAATTATCAATGAAGATCTTGACGGTTACAACGCAGAACCCAATAAAGGCTTTGGCGGGTTTTATGTTTTTTGCAGTAAGAAAATTCAGCAGGGAGAATATTTTACGGGATTGGGAGATAAGGCAACGCACATGAATCTTCGCGGCAAGCGTTTTCTCAACTGGGGTTCTGATACGTTTGCTTTTGCAAAAGAACAAGATCCGCTGTATCGCAACATTCCGTTTTATTATGGGCTGCAAAATAATTTAGCTTACGGAGTTTTTTTTGATAACAGCTTTCAGACTTTTTTTGATTTTGGTTTCGATCGTCCCGACCAATGCCGCTTTTGGGCCGAAGGTGGTGAGATGAGTTATTATTTTATTTACGGTCCGCAATTAATGAATGTGGCAGAGCATTATGCCTCGCTAACCGGTGTTGCTGAGTTGCCTCCCTTGTGGGCTTTAGGTTATCATCAAAGCAGGTGGAGTTATAGTCCTGAAGAACGAGTACGTGAGGTAGCTGGACTGCTCCGTACAAAAAAAATTCCTTGCGATGTTATTCATCTCGATATTGAATATATGCAGGATTTTAAAGTATTTACCTGGGATGATGAAAAATTTCCATCACCACAAAAATTGATTGGAGAATTAAAGGCAAACGGATTTAATGTAGTTTCCATATTTGATCCGGGTATAAAGATTGAAAAAGATTATTTGCCTTACGAAGAAGGTGTTCAACAGAATTTATTTTGCAAACGTCAGGATGGAGATATTTTTCGCGGCAAAGTGTGGCCAGGTGAATGTCATTTTCCTGATTTCACTAATCCTGCAGTGCGCGAATGGTGGAGTAATCATATAGCAGCATTTTTAAAGAGTGGTATACAGGGTTGCTGGAATGATATGAACGAACCTGTTGTGTTTGAAATCGGCACCATGCCTGATGATGTGCGCCACAATTTTGATGGATTAGATGTTAGTCATCGCAGGGCGCATAATGTGTATGGCATGTTAATGTCGCGTGCAACGTATGAAGGGATGAAAAAACAAAATGCTTTGCAACGTCCTTTCAATTTAAGCAGAACCGGTTATGCAGGTATTCAACGTTATGCTGCGGTGTGGACAGGAGATAATGTTACCTCGTGGGATCATTTGTGGCTGGCAGCTATACAATGTCAGCGGTTGAGCATTTCAGGTATTTCATTTTGTGGTGCTGACGTGGGAGGATTTCTAAACACTGCTGATGCGGAAATCAGTATTCGCTTTTTTCAATTGGGAATTTTTCATCCGTTCTTCCGTTGTCATTTCTCACATGAGCACGGAGAAAAAGAACCGTGGTCGTTTGGTTCGGCTTACGAAACATTAATCCGCAAAGCCATTGAACTCCGTTATCGTTTGGTGCCATATATCTACACTGCCATGTGGCAACACTCACACAAAGGAACGCCTGTGTTACGTCCGCTAAGTTTTTTTGATCAGCAGGATGAAGAGTGTTTAATACGCACCGAAGAATTTTTGTGCGGTGATCATTTGCTAACAGCACCCATCACTGAACAAGGAGTGAGCAGCCGCAAAATGTATTTGCCAAAAGGCATGTGGTTTAATTTTTTCACCAATAAAAAAACGGAAGGAGGAGCAGAGATAAGAGCAGAGGCAGAACTGGATCGCTTTCCATTATTTGTTCGGGCAGGTGCATTGATCCCAATGCAGGCAGTTAAACAATTTGCCAACGAAAAGAGTGAGGAACCATTAACTCTTCAAATCTATTTTTCCGAAAACAGGGTGGTTTCGCATTTATATGAAGATGCAGGAGATGGTTATGAATACTTGAACGGAGAATGTTCAGTTAAGAAGTTTACAGTATTTGGTAACCGGAAACAATTCAGAATAATACAGGACAAGCAATGGAATTTTAAAACTCCATACACTCAGTATAAATTAGTGATTGCAGGATTACCTTTTAAAGCGGACGCAATAATTGTGGACGATAAAAAACCGGTTGCGATAAAGGGAAGAAATAAAATGGTGGAGGTTTGGGTGCCAGTTGGATTTAAAAGAGTGGTGATAAAGTAAGGACACTGGTATAACTTCCTGCTATTCCAGCCACTTGTTTTCTTGTTGATGCTTTAGTTTTGTAGATATTTAAATTTCCAAAAGAAGAATGAGGTATGAGACAAACTAAGAGGCCACAAGCCATTCAGCCAAAAAAAAATACAGCGACAGTAGTAACTCCGGTCATACTTCCAAATAGGAGTGAAACAATTCTACAACTTCTTATTGTGTTTTTTGTTCCGGTTTTGCTTTACCTGCAAACGTTATCTTTTGGTTTCACCTATTTCGATGATGATGGACTAATAGTAAACAACCTTGCCTTTTTAAGCGACTTTAAAAATGCATCGCAAGTGTTTACTTGCGATGCATTCATCACTAAAATAAGTCCGTTCTACCGCCCATTGCAATCACTTTCCTATATGATAGACATCCATTTATCAGGCGGCAACAATACGTGGATGTATCATCTATCGAATGTACTGCTACTCGGTTTGATAGCGTGTTTGCTGTTTCTCATTCTGCTTAGATTGAGAATTCGATCGCAATTTGCATTACTAACCACAATAATTTATTGTGCTCACCCCTTATTTGTTTCATCCGTTTCATGGATTCCAGCACGGGGTGATATGCAGTTAATGCTCTTCTCCTTGCTGTCGCTCTTTTTGTTTATTGATTATCTCAATAAACAAAAATTGATTTATCTTTTTTTGCATTGGCTTGCATTCACCACTGCACTCTTTTGTAAAGAAACTGCGGCATTTCTACCTTTTATTTTTCTATTTTACTATTTAACATTTTATAATTTAAAAGATTTTAAAAATATATATCTGCTGAATATTTTACTTTATGCTGTATCTGGATTATTTTGGTATTGGCTACGAGCAAAATCAATAGGTGATTTTACAAATAGAACAGATGTGTTTGGATTAAATGCCATATTACCTAACCTCCGTACCATTCCAGAATCATTGTTTATGTTCTTATTTCCATTTGACATACCGGTAATTCCCGGCTTCTCGGTTGTAAAAACAATTATCGGAACAAGCATCATTGTACTATTATTGATTTTAACATTTGTTAATAAGCAGAGACCAAAAAAAGATACAGTATTTGGTATCTTATGGTTTCTATTATTGATAATACCTACCCTGTTGTTTAAACATGTACTGATTGATTATTTAAACCACCGTTTCTTTCTTCCACTAGTTGGAATATTATTGATAATCCTATTTATCCTGCCAAATGAATTGACACAGAAAAAAAATAATAAAGTGCTATGGTCAATGCTTGGTATTTTTCTTTTATTTAGCATTATAACAATCAATAATTCGCACGCATATGCAAACCTTTCTGCTTTCTATAGTGCTGCCATTTCAAAAAATCCACGCTCTGCGTTATCTTATAACAACCGAGGTCATGATAGAATAAAAAAGAATGAATTCAGATCTGCAATTGAAGATTTTGATAACGCAATAAAAATTAATATCAATTATGAAATGGCTTATAACAACCGGGGATATGCAAAATCAAACCTAGGAGATACATTAGGTGCAATGCAAGATTTCAATTCTGCTATTAATATTAAAAATGATTTTGCTGAACCCTATTTTAACAGAGGTAATCTTAACATGAATCTACGTAAGTACAAAAATGCTGTTGAAGATTTCAGCAATTATATTGCCTTAAGACCAAATAGTGCAGAAGTTTATAATTTAAGAGGCACTGCTTTAGGTTCTGCAGGCAATTTCCAGGATGCAATTACAAGCTTTAATAGGGCCATAGAAATAAAACCTGATTATATGGAAGCCTATGGTAATCGATCAATTGTGTTGTATACGCTGAAAGATTTTAAAGGTGCCTTAAAGGATTGTGAAAAAGTATTAGCGTTAAATCCAGGCAATGCAAATGCAACAAGTCTAAAAACAATGATTGAAAAAGAGAATATTAACAACAGCAATTAACTGATCAATTCTCATGAGTGAAGTTTTTACATGTAAAAACAAAACCCATTTATTTGCATACTAATAACCTCCATATAAACTTTCTCTTACTCTTTAATAAATGTAAGTTGCTCCACCTGATCGTTTGTCGTAAGCTTGAATAAATACATGCCCGAAGGTAAATTACTTTGATCCAAAACAAGTTGCTTAGTATGGCCCGCTATTAATTGTTTGTAAACACAATCGCCTAATATATTAATGATTGAAAGAGTTGCAGACACATTAAATGGTTTTGATAAAAAGAAAGTAAATGTTCCATTATTCGGATTGGGAATAATTTTTATACCATGCTCAAAATTCTCATCTGCATTTACACCAATAATTACTGTACTGTCGCAATTTAAATTTACTACTCCAGTATAAAAACAATTATTCAAATCATTAAAATTATATTCATAATCAGTAAAAGCACAAAGGTTAGTATCTGTTGTGGTTGTATTTCCACTCAACGACCACCAAAAATTTTGGAAAGTACCGGTTGTACTACTATCAATAAATACTGTAACAGTACCATCGCAAAAACCACAATGCGGAAGTATTGATTCGATCTGTAGTGAAGGCTCAGGTAAATGTCCAATCACTGCTTGAGTATAAACTGTATCACAGGTGTTAGGTGAAATTAAAATTACAGGATATGTACCCGCCCCCAAATTTAAAAACTCAGCAGGTGTAGAAGCATCTACGATTCCACTATCACCGCTAGTGATAAAACCGAATGGGCAAAAAGTTGGAAAATTGTTTCCTGAAATCAAAAAACCACCATCATTATTACCAACACAAGTTTCGTTAGTAACATCAATTTGATAATTAAATGAACAGCTTGGACCTTCATGAAAAAATTGAGATACACAACCTATACTATCGGTTACGTAACAAAGAAAATTGTTAAAATAAAAACAAAGATTTGTTAGATCCTCAACAGTATCAGGGTTGTTGCCAATAAAACCAGAACTACTCCAATCATAGTGATAGGGTGCCATACCTCCGCTTACTGATAAATCAATAAATCCATCACAGGCTGTACAACTCTCATAATGATAGTTTGATACAATTTCAATACTATTATTTTCAGCAACCACGCTTGCAGAAATTGTTTCAGCACAACCCAAAGAATCGGAAATAATACAGATGTAATTACCTGTTGATAATGATGAAAGAATAGATGTATCATTTAATACAGGCATACAGTTAGATGAGTCGAACGATGATTGACTCCAGTCAAAATGTAACCCACCAACATTGTCATTCACCAACAATTGAATAGATGCACCACAGAAATCTGAACATGAATTAGCAGCGCTTGTTGACACACTTAACGAACAGGTTAAAGGAAGTACTATCACCGAATCGATAAGGCTGTTAACCGGTAAAAATAATTCACTAGCCGAAATTCCGGTTACATTAAATGTACCTGTATGCATTACAACTGCATTTACAATTTTATTGGTTTTGAATTTCACGGCTCCTATTGTTCCAAATCCTGAACGGTTTGAATGATTAATTCGAGTTATCCCGACATCCAAAACTCCTGCAATTGTATCGTTATGCTGAATAAAAATTAAATCGTTACCATTTTGTCCAAACCAGCAACTATCAACAACAAAACCGATTTCGTGTTTATTAATAACATCAACGTCATATTTAACTGAGAACGACAAACCATAAAAATCAAGTGCTGAATCAGCACTACTTCCCAAATCTAATGAAAAGCTATATGAATAATCAGAAATTAAAGTGTCGGGAAAATCGAAATTTAACGTTGGTACACCGCTTGTAAAATGATATTGAGTTGGTCTGAAATGAAACTGATTATAATTTAATGAAATGGCTGTTGTATCATCGGCATTAACTAGTCCATCACCATTACAATCTGCATTCTTATAATTTACAAAATCAAAAAAATCGTCCTGCCAATTCATTACATAATGCGAAGTCCATGTTACACTTGTATCAACTCTTGTTGTTCCGGTGTCATTATACGCAATTCCTATTGAGAGTAGATCCAGATTATTGGCAACACCATCATTATTTGCATCACCGGGAAAAACAGCACTGCAACTTGATTGGGCTTGCAATAGCGTATCAACATCTACCTCTACCATTAAACTACT
>JANNXV010000267.1:0-17284 GCA_031409815.1 Bacteroidota bacterium | reverse complement strand
TTAAATATTGATCTTTCTCATTGCAACAAAGGAATGTATTTGGTTCAGCTAAAAGATGATAAAGGAAACTTCGTTACTAAAAAGTTAATCTTACAGTAGTTAATTTTTGTTTAAAAATTCCGGTGTGGCAGCTATAAAAGTAGTGTACATTATATACAAAAATTGAGCATTTTTATACTCAATCACCTTTCTTTTTAAAACGAGTACCCCTCAACGTATCGCTTTCCTATTTCTTATTTTCTGCTTCACCACTTCGGCAAAAGAGATATTTTGAATTTTGCTGTCCACCCAGCTTAAAAAATCAAATTGTTCAAAC
The DNA here is from genome assembly GCA_031409815.1 of Bacteroidota bacterium. GTDB lineage: Bacteria > Bacteroidota > Bacteroidia > AKYH767-A > OLB10 > JANLUX01. The sequence goes on along the minus strand of JANNXV010000267.1, from coordinate 16,968 downwards.
ACTTGTTTTTCATAAGCGTCTTCAGCAATCAGTTTTAGTTCCTGTTGCAGTTCGGTAAATGATGTAAACGTATCTGTTTCGTTTCGGGAGCGGGCAATTTTTTTGATGAACTCCAGGAACAACGTCTCAAAGCGAAACATTCGTTTTCGTATTTCGAGGTAACGCAACACCGAGCGTAGCGTGTATGGAATTAATTCTTTATTGCCCATTTCAAGATGAACCACTAAATCAAGAATGCGTGCCTGGGCGTGAATGTCCTGGTTGGCATCCAGGTCGCTGTCGTTCAGCAAACGGTTCAGCCAACGCAACGAAAGCGTGAAATCGCCCAAAGCAAAATATACTACAGCCACATTGAAATAAAAATAAGCTTCGCGCACTTTGCTCATTCCACCTTTGAATTTTTTCAACCCTGCTTCTATCGGTTCCACTAATTTCAAGGCATCTTCAAAACGTGCACTTTGTATATACAAACTCAACTCTGCACTCATTGATGTGGAAAAAAGTTTGATGGCTAAATCTTCTGTCATCTTTTTCCCGACAACCGTTTTAATGTCGCGCAGTTTTTGCAGCCACACCGGAATTTCTTTCTGTTTGTTAAGTTGCGAGCAGAGATAAATCATATTGCTCAGCACTGCAAAATACCGGTTTGGTTCATCCTGTATCATCTCCGTATTCGTTTCGATGAGTTGCAGGTGTTTCACCATGTAACTATAGCTGTTGGCATAATCACCAAGCCCAAAATAATACGCGCTGTAAATATGGAAGTAGAGATAACGTGTTTCATAAGAGAGCGCTTTGTTCTCACTCTTCATTAGCACGTTATCAATAATTGTTTTAAAATTCTCCAGTTCTTTTACATCACGCACTTTACCATAGCGGTTCAGCATCAGGATCAATCGGCTTTTGATGTACCAGAACTCGCAATAGTTATTCATTTTCTCCAACGTCACCAGGTCTTCCTCCAGCAACTGTTTCAAATCCTCATCAGTGATTTTTGCATACCCATCTTTCTCCAGTAATTTTTTCTGCCATTTGTAAATGTCAATTAACACCGTATGCTTTTCGTACTTCACCGCAATCTTTTTTGCACGGGTTAACATCTTTCCACATTCATCATACAACGATTTTTTAAAAAGTATTTCAGCATTATGCAGTAAACTTCTCAACTGAACATCCACTGAACTTTCAGAATGAAAAGAATCAAGGCTGCGTAAAATGGTTTCGTACAAACGGTTCTTCGCAATGGCAAAAGAATTTTTGGCTCTCAGTTTTTTAAAAGTTTTTCTCAATTGAATGTCATCGTATTCTTTCATACGATCAACTGCCTCAAACATCCGGAGGTATTCGTTCTTATTCCCGATCGTATGTCGTGATGCAAATAATTTGAAATACCGTTTCTCAGGAGGACTTAATGCTTTAATAAATCTGAATACAAGATCAGAAGCGGGCTTTGACATGCTAAGTTGTTAAGAATTTTGGTTGGCCTTTAAATTGCTTATTGGTGATGAATTTCCGTTCAACGAATTTATTATTATGTCTATTGAACTTCATATAGTAGCAGAGACCTTTCCTATTGCCTCTCTACAAATTAAACTCTTTTAATAATGCATAAGCCTACGATAACTGAAGAAAAAATCAGCCTCTGACCTGATAAGATAAAGCTTGTATAGAAATGGATACCTGAGTACTTAGAAAAAAAACTAGTTGCTATTCTCCAACAGCCACCACATCAGTTACTCCCGGAACCATCCGTTTTAGTAAATTTTCAATACCGCCTTTTAATGTAACTGTTGAAGATGGACAACCGCTGCAACTTCCTTTCAGCACCACATTTACCACCCCATTTACATACGATTTAAAATGAATGGCTCCTCCATCGCCTTCCACTGCAGGACGGACGTACTCTTCTAAAATCTCCTGAATTTTTTTCTCAGCTTCAGGGTCTCTTTCTGTTGAAACAATTTCTTTTTTCTCAATTGGTTTCGGAGTTTCAACTATAACGGCTGCTGATTTTTCTCTTTCTGGAATATGGTTGGCATCAAAAGGAGAACCGATAAAAAGTTTTTCGCCACTCATTAAAAAACTTCTGATAAACTCACGCAAAATATTACTGATATCAAACCAGTCAATATCTGTGGCTTTATTAATAGTAACAAAATTAGAGGTGATAAATACCTTTTTTACACCTGTAAAATCAAATAACTGAGCTGCCAGTGGACAATTAATAGCATCTGCCTTTGAATTATATTCTACTGTTCCGCCTTCGAGCAAAAGCACATCTGAAACAAATTTCATGCTGTTTGGGTTGGGAGTTAGTTCCGCATAAACTACAATCGGTCTTGTTTTATTTTCTGTTATCATTTTTGAATTTTTTCTGGCAAAACAACATGACTTAATCCGCTAAATTTGCCTCTGCAAATATAGGCATTCGGTATCTTTTATTAGTTATAAGTATCAGGCATGACAAATCTTAATACTGATGTATTTAGCATCGAGAACGACCGTCAATTGCAATCAGCTGCAATGGATTTGTTTCATTATCAGGCAGAAAATGTAGGTGTATATGCCGAATACTTGAGTGCCCTCAAGCTTCATCATGAGCAAATTAATACTGTTAAGGATATCCCATTTCTGCCAATCGAGTTTTTTAAATCGCGCCAAATTATCAGCACAAATAAAAGTGCTCAAACGATTTTTAGCAGCAGCGGAACCACCGGAGTGATTACCTCACAGCATTTTGTAGCAGATCTCACTCTTTATAAGGAAAGTTTTACAAAGTGTTTCAATGCCTTTTATGGCGATCTTTCGGATTACTGTATGCTTGCACTGTTGCCTTCCTATCTCGAACGAGAAGGTTCATCGCTGGTTTATATGGCCGATGACTTAATCAAACAAAGCAAACATCCATCAGGCGGTTTTTACCTGAATAATTATCAGGAGCTTTCGGAAAAACTAAAATTGCTTCGCGATCAGAAACAAAAAACCATTTTGCTGGGTGTTACTTATGCCTTACTTGATCTGGCCGAACAATTTCCTGTTCATTTTCCGGAATTAATAATAATGGAAACCGGAGGTATGAAAGGAAAAAGAAAAGAAATGGTTCGTGTTGAGCTACATGAAATTCTTTGCAATGCATTTGCAGTTTCAAAAATCCATTCGGAATATGGAATGACTGAACTGCTTTCGCAAGCCTATTCAAAGGGCGATGGACTTTTTCGTTGTCCGCCTTGGATGAAAATTTTGATTCGCGATACCAATGATCCAAAAACTTATTTGGATGCAAACATAACCGGTGCAATAAATGTGATTGATCTTGCCAATGTTTACTCATGTGCTTTTATTGCTACTCAAGATTTAGGCAATTTGAAAAGTGACGGGAGTTTTGAAGTGTTGGGTCGGTTTGATAATAGCGATATAAGAGGCTGCAATCTAATGGTTGAATAAGCGATGGTTCAAAGCATACAAATAACACACCCAGAATGGTTTACTTTGCACCCAATTATAAGCTATGAGCAACAAAAGAAGAATCATCATTATTATGCTTTCAGTTGGGGCAGGAACTATTTTATCCTATTTTATGATCAAGCTCAGAAGAGGAGGTCAAGAACTTACGGTAACTGATAAAAACACATTAATCTGGAATCTTGCAATATCTATTACGTTGATTCTGGGTGTTGGCTTTATGTTTTTATGGCATAAGAAAAAAGATTTATAATTCTTGATTAATTATTCAGCAATCAGCAAAAAATAATTTTTCTTCCCCTTTTGCACCAATATATATTTGCCATTAAGCAAGGAATCACCATTAATAAGTTGATTAGCGTCAGCAATTTTAGTTTTGTTGATACTTACTCCACCTCCTAATATCATTTTTCGTGCTTCGCCCTTTGATGGAAACACATTGGTTTTTTCGGCCAACAAATCCACCACATTCATTGCGTTTACTAAATCAACGCGCACTATTTTCATTTGAGGTACACCATCAAAAACGCTAAGCAAAGTTTCCTCATCTAATTTAAGCAAGGCTTCGGTGGTCGAGTTGCCAAACAAAATTTCAGAAGCTTCAATTGCCGCATTGTAATCATCTATAGAATGAACACGCACTGTTATATCTTTTGCCAGTGCTTTTTGTAATGCACGTAAATGAGGGGCTTTGTCGTGTTCCGTTTCTAATGCTTCTACTTCTTCTTTGCGAAGCAAAGTAAAAATGCGGATATAGGTTTTCGCATCTTCATCACTCGCATTGAGCCAGAATTGATAAAATTTATAGGGCGAGGTTCTTTTAGGATCCAACCAAACGTTACCGCTTTCAGTTTTGCCAAACTTTGTACCATCAGCTTTCTTAATCAATGGAGTGGTTAAAGCAAATGCTTCACCTCCATCTATGCGCCTTATCAATTCTGTTCCGGTAACAATATTTCCCCATTGGTCAGAGCCACCCATTTGCAATTTCACACCTTGATTTTTCCACAGATAATAAAAATCATAACCCTGCACTAACTGGTAACTGAATTCGGTAAACGACATGCCACTTTCCAATCGGCTCTTTACCGAATCCTTTGCCATCATGTAATTAATGCTGATGTGTTTGCCAACATCACGAATAAAATCAAGAAAGCTGAAATTCTTAAACCAACTATAATTATTTACGATCTGCGCTGAATTTTTTCCGCAATCAAAATCCAGAATTTTTTCCAATTGCTTTTGCTGGCATTCCTGGTTATAATGCAACACTTCTTCGTTCAATAAATTTCGTTCCTGCGATTTGCCCGAAGGATCACCCACCATTCCGGTTGCACCACCCACCAATGCAATCGGCTGATGCCCTGCTTTCTGAAAATGCAAAAGCGACATTATCTGTACGAGATTACCAACACCAAGTGAATCCGCAGTTGGGTCGAAACCAATGTATCCGCTCACCATTCCTTTATTCAATAATTCTTCGGTGCCGGGCATTATATCCTGCAGCATCCCCCGCCATCTCAATTCTTCAACAAAATTCATTTTAATAATTTTTGGGTGGTCAAATATAATGCTAAATAAAAAAGTCTATGTCGAAGGAAACAAGTTCAGCAGAACACCACACAACAGTTACCACGTTTTCCTTAATCTTGCATTCACAAAGTTTATGATTGTTGTAACCGGAGGTACAGGACTAGTTGGCTCGCATTTGCTTTTGCAATTGGCAAAAAAAGATATCCCAATTAGGGCGCTCAAAAGAACTACTTCTGATATGAGTGCTTTCAAGCATTTGTTTTTCGGTGACACCAATGCACAAAAAAATATTGAATGGGTGGATGGTGATATAACAGATATATTTTGCCTGGAAGAACTTTTGGAAAATGCAACACAGGTTTATCATTGCGCAGCTATGATTTCGTTTGCTCCGCATGAGGCAAAAAAAATGTTGCACACCAATATGGAAGGCACTGCAAACATTGTAAACACCTGTTTGAAGTTAAACGTACAAAAATTATGTTATGCAAGTTCGGTGGCTTCATTAGGTCGCAATACTGCCGAAACTGCAATTAACGAAGATACGCATTGGGAACCATCGTCTGATAATTCAAATTATGCCATTAGTAAATATGGTGCAGAACGCGAAGTATGGAGGGGAATTTCAGAAGGATTAAATGCAGTGATGGTGAATCCTTCCATCATTCTCGGTGCAGGTAATTGGAATAACGGTAGTGGAAAAATGTTACAACAGGTTTGGAATGGTTTGCGTTTTTTTACAAAAGGTACTACGGGCTTTGTGGATGTGCAAGATGTTGCCAACATTATGATTCAATTAATGAACAGTACTATTTCTGGCGAACGATTTTTACTGAATGCGGAAAACATAAGTTATGAAGATTTCTTTATAACAATTGCGCAATTACTGAATAAAAAACCTCCAACTATTTATGCTTCACCTTTCATCAGTGAGTTGGCCTGGAGAGCAGAAGCCATCAGAGAAGTGGTAACGAACAACAAACCTTTGATAACTAAAGAAACAGCGCGCACTGCACACAAAAAATATCTTTATTCCAACGAAAAAATAAAGAAGGCGCTGGGTTATGAGTTTAAACCTTTGAGTGAAACTTTGGATGAAGTATGTACAGAATTCTTAAAAGAAAAAAATCTTAGTTAATCTTTGCATCTTTTAAAATCTCTCTCAAATTCGGACGCAAACGACTTTTATAAACCGAGTGTGCGTTCTCTTTTGTTTTTCCCTTGCGAAGTTTTCTTTGATCATCAACAGGTAAAGCAGCAATCTCTTCACAATGTGGTGTGCAACAGCCATTGTGTTTTGCTGAACATTCTTCGCATTGTATAAAAAGTAAATGACAATCATCGTTGGCACAGTTCACGTGTCGGTCGCTGGGTTTATCGCATTGATGACAACGGCTGATTACATCTTCTGTAATACGTTCTCCCATGCGTTCGTCAAAAACAAAATTCTTCCCGATAAAAAGTGATGGTAGCCCTTTTTGTTTTATTTCTTTGGCGTATTCAATAATTCCGCCATATAATTGGTTAACATCATTAAAACCATGATGGCGGAAATAAGCACTCGCTTTCTCGCAACGAATTCCACCTGTGCAGTATAATAATATTTTATGGTCTTCTTTTCCTTTTACCAAATCAACAGCTTTGGGTAACGCATCACGGAAAGTATCAGCATCAGGGCAAAGTGCATTCTCAAATTTTCCAACTTCGCTTTCATAATGATTGCGCATGTCGATTACCACTGTGTTCGGATTTTGTAAGGCTTCATTAAAGGTTACTGCATCCAAATGTGTTCCTACATTCGATACATCAAAACTATCATCACGTAAACCATCAGCAACAATTTTTGTTTTGATGCGAACAATTAATTTGTAAAACGATTTGCCATCATCCTCCACTGCAATTTTAAAAGGCACATTTTTTAAAAACTCATTTGCATTGATAAACTTTTTGAATGCATCAAAATTATGTTCAGGCACACTCAACTGTGCATTGATACCTTCGTTTGCAACATAGATGCGGCCTAAAACCTGCAATGCTGTAAATGCATTGAATAAAAGACTGCGAAACTCCTCCACATTTTCAATCCTTACGTAACGATAAAACGAAAGCGTTACACGCTTGAATGATTCCTCAGCTAGTTTATTTTTAAGTTGTTCTTTATTATAAATATTATGTGCCGGCATCTTACACTTCTTTAAGCTCTTATCAAAAACCCCTAACCCCTACGTATGAGGGCACCCCTTTAGGGAATTTGAGGGTGAGTGTGGACATATTAATATGGATTCAAAAATTTAATTCTATGTCTTTAAATTTCTATGCTTTTTTACGATTCTTCCACCATATAAAACCACCAACGCCTGCCATTACATAAGGCACCGACATCAAATACAAAATGGCATTGTTTAATCCGGCACCACGTTTATTGGTTTTAGAATTCAGATTCGACTCAGCACCAGCTCTGCATACCGAGCATTGAGAATACGCTGATTCTGCTATGCCAAACATCAGCATAGTTGAAAAAATAAGTAGAAGACGTTTAAAGGATTTCATGAAGCAAAAATAAAAAGAAAAAACCGATCATATCAAAACAATTCGTCAATTAAAACTGATAATAGGGCGAAATCATCATATAAACGATTACCCCGGTTACAGTTACATACAACCATATTGGGAACGACCAGCGTGTTAACCTCCTGTGCTTTTTAACCTGCATTGTGATGCCATAATAAAATGATATTAGAACCAATGGTAATACTACAGCGGCAAGTATTATGTGTGTAATAAGTATGAAAAGGTAAACTGGGCGCATAGCACTTTCCATCGGATACTGCGTTTTAATACCAAAAGAGTGAAACCAGACATAAGAGACCAAAAATAAAGCTGAAAGAACAAATGCTGTAATGTTGATTTTTTTATGCGTTTCCACATTCTTTTTCCGAATGTTGTAGTAAGATGCAACCAATAATACGGAACAGGTTGCATTGAGCATTGCATTTAATTTAGGAAGAAATGAAGCATAGGCAGGAACTATATCTGTTTTAGGCAACATACTCAACACCAAAATAGTAATAAAAATAACTGCTGAAAAAGCAAAGATTATCCTGAAAACCAGTTTGTCATTTAATTTACTATTGCTCATACTCCTGTTCTAAAACCTTTATTTCGCCAATTAATCTTGTCACTTCATTATAATCTGTTCCATCATAAAAGCCTCTGATTCTCTTTTCTTTATCTACCAAAACAAATTGTTCGCTATGAATAAAATCTTCCTCACCACCATCGCCAGGCAAAGCTGTTACATAATAGCTATTGCGAGCCATATCATACAATTCTTTTTTATCTCCAGTAAGAAAATACCATTTCCCTTTAATTGCATTGTGCTGTTTTGCATAAGCACTAAGCACACTAGGAGTGTCGCCTTCGGGGTCAACAGTATGGCTCAAAATCATCACATCAGGATCATCTTTAAATGCAAACTGAACACGCATTAATTGATCGCTCATTTTCGGACAAATTGATTTGCAAGTGGTGAAAAAATAATCTGCTACAAAAATTTTATTGCTTGTTATTGATTGATTAATGGTATCGTTGTTGGAGTCAATAAAAGAAAAATCGCCAACTGTGTGATATATGGTATCAATAATCAACTTTCCATTCACTGTTTTTTCTACTGGTTCGCGGGTGCCAAATATCTCGAGACGGGTGAAATTATTTTTACCTGTTCGAATTAATAAATAAGCCACCCCCGGTATCACGAGGATGGCTATCAAAATCAGTATCTTTTTCAACTAAAATAATTTATCCCATACTCCAATATAAACTCCTTCTGCCAACGCCATTGCTATTAAGTATCCGATCAAAACAAAAGGAAGAATGATTGAATAAATTAGCGTGTATTTTTCGTGTTTCAAATGCATAAAATAGGCAACAATAAAATAGGCTTTAACCAAGGTAAGAATTACAAATGTATATAGTAACAACTCTTTGCTAAGGCTTGTAAAGGAAATCCATACTTCAAAAATGGTAATGCCAAGTAATATCCAAAATGTTCTCCAAATAAGTTTGCGATTTTTCGGATCGTAATGCTCCGGAACAAATTGATTGTGAATATCACCTGTGTAATATCCTTTTAAGTGTATTTCGTCTTTTGATGACATATCTTATTTAGTGATTTAGATGTTTGATTAAATATTATACAAGGTAAAAGAACGTGAACACAAACACCCAAACCAAATCTACAAAGTGCCAATAAAGTCCGGTTTTTTCTATCTGTTCATAATGTCCTCTCTTTTTATAGGTGCCTTTTAATACTCCTAACCAAATAATGAAATTGATTACAACACCGCTGAATACGTGAAAACCATGAAATCCTGTAATAAAGAAAAAGAAATCAGCAAATAGCGGGCTGCCATACTCGTTCTCAGTCAGGTTTGCTCCATGAATCTCTCTTGCATTTTTTAATAAAGCATCTGCTTTTGCGCCTTCAACCATAGTATAATCAGCCAAACGAAGTACCCCTTCTTTACCCTCCACATGATGAGCCACACTTCCATCGGCCAAAATATAAGCTCCATGCTCGGTTCCTACTATAAAGTGATACCACTCCCAAGCCTGCGAACCAACGAACATTAAGCCGCCAATAATGGTTAAGCCTAGCCATAAAGCAACTGGTTTATTCTGTCTGCGATGGCCGGCATCAACAGCCAATACCATTGTTACTGAACTCATGATCAAAATAAAAGTCATCAAAGCTACATACGCCAATGGCACATGACCGTGTATGAAAGGGAAGTGAGTAAATACATCTCCGGCCTTTGGCCATACATGTGAAAAACGATGACGAAGTGTTCCGTAGGCAATTAGTAAGGATGAGAAGGTAAATGCATCGGATACTAAGAATATCCACATATACATTTTTCCCCAACTGATTCCATAGGGAGAAGTACCACCACCCCAGATTGGTTTTTGTGACTCTGTTAACGTTGCTTCTGATGACATATTTTTTGGGTAAGACTTTTTAATTTAATTCCTTAATTATCCGGCAAGCGACAAAAATAAAAATAAATAAATCCAAAGGCCACCTAAAAAATGCCAAAATGTTGAACAAAGTTGCATACCGAGGTAATTAGTTGAATTGTATTTTTCCATTATTGACTTTCCAGATGTGAACATGAGTGCAAGAATACCGCCAGCCATATGAGCAAGATGTAAAGCTGTTATTGCATAAAAGAAAGAGGCAGAAGCTGTGCCACCGGTAAAAAAAACTCCCTGATGTACCAGTGCATTATATCCAAGAAATTGTGAAAACACAAATGCCAATCCAAGGCCTAGTGTTACAATGAGCCAGGTTTTAACGCTAGAAAAGTTGTTCTTCTTAACGGCTGATATCGCCATTCCCATTGTTAAGCTACTGAGTAAAATGAAGGCTGTAGAAAAATAAAATGGGGTAGGAAATACTATTGTTATCCAATTGCCCTCAGCTTGACGAACAACCAGTCCGCTAGTTAAACCGGCAAAAAGCATTACCATAGTTGCCATGGCTAACCACAATAAAATTTTTTCTGTAGCAATTTTTGGTTTTGAAGTTTCCAATGTGATATTCATATAGTTCTATAATTTATCTAATACCATGGCGATCATCACTATTGGCAAATATATAAAGGAGCCAAACATTACACTGCGGGCCGCTTCAATACTTTGAAGACGATAAAGTTGATAACTACGATAACTGAAATAAAGTGCTGTTATACTAATTACTATAGCAGATAACCAACCTGTCATATGAAAAAGATAGGGCATTAAACCAACTGCTAAAAGGCAAAGAGTGTAAACAAAAGTTTGAAAAGCTGCACTTTTATTACGCTCCCCGGTTGGCAACATAATAAAACCTGCTTTTTTGTAATCATCATCCAATACCCAGGCAATTGCCCAAAAATGAGGAAACTGCCACATGAATTGAATAGTAAATAATATCCAGGCTTCTGCTGAAATTGTGCCCGTTGATGCTATCCAACCTAACATTGGAGGTATTGCTCCAGGTATTGCTCCAACAAATACTGATAGAGGTGTTATACGTTTTAACGGAGTATATGCAAGGGTATAACTCATCAATGCAGCCATGCCAAGTAATCCACACCAAATATTTAAGTAATAAGTTAATATAAAAATACCGGCCACTGCCATAATTGAACTAACAGTAAATGCTTCAGCTACTGTCATCCGGCCATCGGGTAAAGGGCGCAACATGGTGCGGGTCATCAATTTGTCAAGATCACGCTCCATAATTTGGTTAAAGCCATTGCTTGCACCAGTAACCAAAAAACCACCAACAATTAATAGTATAAAATGGTTCCAGTTTACAGCACCCGGCACAATCAAAAAAGCCATAGCAGCTGAAAAAACCACCAAACTTGCCAAACGCATTTTGGTTAGCTGCGCATATTCTCTTATACGAGTCATAACAAAAGAAGAATTGCCAATTTCAACCGATTTTTCCATTGAGCCGGCAAATTTAATTGGAAAGGTGGTATCACCAATAGGTAAATCAGAGATTTAATTACAATACTCTCAAATTAAAACCAATTTTTAGGATCAATACAGTAATCTAAGATTATCTATTCAATATTAAAAGTTTAAATTAGCCGCCCTAATTACAGCAAATGGACGTTAAAATTATCAATCAAAGTCGGCATTCATTGCCTGGTTATGAAACTAATTCATCGGCAGGTATGGATTTGCGCGCCAATTTAGAGTCCTCAGTAATCGTTAAACCCATGCAACGAATTTTGGTGCCAACCGGTTTGTTTATGGAGTTGCCAATCGGATATGAGGCGCAAGTAAGGCCTCGTAGCGGGCTCGCTTTTAAGCATGGTATAACGGTGCTCAACAGCCCTGGCACCATTGATGCCGATTATCGTGGCGAGATTAAAGTTATACTAATAAATCTTTCCGATTTCGACTTTGAAATAAAAGATGGAGAGCGCATAGCTCAAATGGTGATTGCCAAACATGAGCGGGTTCAATGGCACCAAGCAGATGAACTACTGGCTACTGAGCGTGGTGCCGGAGGATTTGGAAGTACAGGCAAGCATTAATATTCGAATCGTTTTTTACCACACTTTTGCATTTCTTAACAATCAAATAGTTAACATATTATGAAAATAATTGTACCAATGGCCGGCATGGGTAAGCGCATGCGCCCTCATACCCTAACAACAGCAAAGCCTTTAATCCCCGTAGGCGGTAAAGCCATTGTGCAACATTTGATGGAAGACATTACCCGAATCTGTGATCAGAAAGTAGATGAGATTGCTTACATCATCGGCAATTTTGGTAAAGAAGTAGAGCAAAATCTAATTGGTATTGCCGAGTCGCTTGGCGCCAAAGGAACCATTTATTATCAGCATGAGCCTCTGGGAACTGCTCATGCCATTTTGTGTGCAGCCGATTCTTTAAAAGGACATTGTGTGGTTGCTTTTGCAGATACTTTATTTAGTGCCGATTTTAAAATGGAAAAAGATTGTGATGGCATTATTTGGGTAAAACAAATTGATGATCCAAAGCAATTTGGAGTAGTTAAAGTGGATAAGAATGGTGTGATTACCGATTTTGTGGAGAAGCCACAGGAGTTCATTTCTGACTTAGCCATTATCGGAATTTATTATGTGAGTGACGGTGAAAACCTTAAGAAGGAATTGCAATTTTTGATTGACAACGATATTAAAGACAAAGGCGAATACCAGCTTACCAATGCTTTAGAAAACATGAAAAACAAAGGCATGAAATTAAAAGCGGGTCAAGTTGACGAATGGCTGGATTGTGGAAATAAAGATGCAACAGTTTACACCAATCAACGAGTGCTGGAAATCAAAAATCCTACCTCACACATTGCAAAAACTGCAAAAGTCAACAACTCAGTTATTAATCATCCTTGCTACATTGATGAAAATGCGGTGATCGAGAACACAGTTGTAGGCCCGTTTGTGACTGTTGGTGCTGGCACAACAATTATAAATAGTGTGGTTCGAAACAGCATTATTCAAAAAAACACCCTTATCGAAACCGCACTAATTGATAACGCTCTCGTTGGCAATTTTGCAAAATATAAAGGGAGAATGATTGATTTAAGCATGGGAGATTATTCTACCGAAGGATAGTACTTACTTTCACTAATTAAGGTTATTTTCAATCGGTGCATAAACCTTAAACTTTTATACTGAACCTTGTTATACTACAATAACTTCTATTTTTGGCGTTCTATCCGCTAAAACTTTATTGAATGCGAATTATCTATTTATATGTTTTATTTTTTGTGCTACTTAGTAGTACTCAATCTTGCAAAACAACCAATAAAAGTGCAGGCAGTACATCTGCTTCAAAAAATTCATCCAAAGGTTTAACAGAAGATCAGCAAATTAATGAGCGTTTTATTTATTTCAATGCAGTAAAAGAACACCTTTTAGGAAACAATGAAAAAGCAGCAGAGCTTTTTGCACAGGTGCTTCGCATTGACGGACGCAATCATGGTGCAATGTATGAACTGGCAAGTATATATAGCGAACAGAAAAAATACAATGATGCATTGTTTTTTATAAAAAGCGCTACTGAATTAGCTCCCGACAATGAGTGGTATCAGTTGCTGCTGGCCGACACATATGAAAAAACCAATAAAGCAGCGGAAGCAGTTCAGGTTTACGACAAAATGATAAAGCTGCATCCTGATCGAGTAGACTATTATTTTAGTAAAGCGGATGCTTTGTTGTATCAAGGAAAAGTGGCTGAAGCAATAAAGGTTTATGATCAGATTGAACAAAATATTGGCGTTAATCGCGACATCTCATTACAAAAAGAAAGACTCTATTTAAAACAAGGTAAAGTTGATAAGGCTGCCAATGAAGTTGAAAAACTAATACAGTCAGACACCACCAACATTGAAAGTTATGCCATATTGCTTGAGCTTTATTCTGCCAATGGTTTAAACGATAAAGCACTTGAAACTATTAAAAGGATGCAGGCCGTTGATCCTGAAAATCCAAGAGTAACATTAGCGCTTGCCGAATACTATCGTTCTATTGGAGACAAAAAACAATCGTTCGAACAATTAAAAAAAGCATTTGAATCCACTCAACTTAGCAGCGATGTTAAGATTAGTATTATCAGTTCATATATAGCGCTGGTGCAGGATAATGAAGAAATGCTCCAACAGGCATTACAGTTAAGTAAATTACTTTCAGAAGTTCATCCTGACGAAGCAAACACACATGCAGTTTATGCCGATTTTTTATCGATTGCAAAAAAGTATGACGATGCCAGAACCCAATATCGTTTATCGCTAAATCTTGACAACAAAAACATGCAAGCCTGGTTGCAGCTTATGAGCATTGAAGCCGAACTACGTGATTATAAATCGATGGAAACAGAAAGCGAAGAAGCGCTCACACTTTTTCCTGATCAAAGTGTAATGTATTTGTTTAATGGAATAGCAAAAATTCAAAATAACAAAAACGAAGAAGCCGCTAAAACACTGATAAGCGGAAGCAAGTTAGTGGTTGATAACAATGCACAGCTGGTGCAATTTTATAGTAACCTTGGCGATGTATATAACAAGCTCAAAAACTATACTGAATCTGATAAATATTTTGACAAAGCATTGGGGGTAGATCCTAATGAACCAACGGTTCTAAACAATTTCGCTTATTACCTGAGTGTTCGCAACGAGCAGTTAGATAAAGCAGAAACCATGTCGAAAAAATCGAATGAACTGGTTGCAAATTCAGCCTCTTATCAGGATACTTATGCTTGGATTTTGTTTAGGCAAGGGAAATACAGTGATGCTAAAATATGGTTAGAAAAAGCCATGCAAAGCGGAGCCGAAAATAATGGAACCATTTTGGAACATTATGGTGATGTGCTTTTTAGATTAGGTGAAGTTGATAAGGCTGTTGAATACTGGAATAAAGCTAAATCAACTGGCGACCACACTGAATTAATTGACAAAAAAATAGCTGACAAAAAACTATATGAATAAGAGATTGCTTTTTAGAAAATCTTTTTATTTAAGTAGTCTACTGCTCGCATTTACCTTACTGTATTCTTGCAAAACCCGTAAGGCCTCGCAAACATTGCCTCCTGTTACAGAAGTAAAACCCATGAAAGGTGATTCCGTTGACAGCCTTTTATTAAAACTGGATCAAAATGGATTTAATGCTAAATGGATGAGCGCGAAAGCAAGCGTTACAACAACTGATAGTACCAACGAAACCTCGTTTAATATCACACTTCGAATGCATAAAGACAGCGTGATATGGATTTCGGTTTCACCATTGTTAGGTATAGAAGTGGCACGTGTAATGATAACACCTGACAGTGTAAAAGTGCTGGATCGGCTACACTCCAAATACCAAACTACCACTTTTGAATACATTAATAAATTACTCCAATTAAAAGTAAATTTTGAAATTGTGCAGGCATTGCTCACTGGCAACTTCTTTGCTTATCAACGCAACGAAAACAAATTCAATTCTGTTTATTTAGAAGATAAATATTATATACTTAGTTCACTCACAAAACACAAATTAAAAAGATCGTTAGAAGAAAAAGATCCTAATAAAGCGATCGTTCAGGATTGTTACATCAATCCCGAAATTTTCAAAATTATCACCATGTCTGTCGAAGATCAAAAAATAAACAAATCGTTATTGAGTAATTATAGTGATTTCAGGCCTACTGAAAGCGGTTTGTTTCCATTCAAATCAACTACCCATATTACTGCTGATAAAATATTTGACATAACCATTGAGTACTCAAAAGTACAAACAGGCGAACCACAAGAATTTCCTTTTACGGTTCCTCCACGATATGAAAAAATTAGGTAAGCAACTATTAATCATACTCCTGTTTTTTTCTGCCTGCACAACGTTTGCGCAGAGCAAAAAAGATTTAGAAAGCCGCAAAGCCAAACTCCAGAAAGAAATTGAGTTTACCAACAAACAATTGCAAATTGTTACCAAAAACAAATCGGCTACACAAGAACAACTGCAAGCGCTCCGGAAAAAAATATCACTACGCGAATCTTTAATCGGTACTATCAATTCAGAAATTAATTCGCTGGGTGGCGAAATAGTAAATACCACCAAAGAAATTGTTCATCTCGAAAGCGAAATGACAAGGCTCAGAAGAGAGTATGCTGAGATGATACAATTCGCCTACAAAAACCGAAACGTTTATCAACGAATGATGTTTGTATTTGCATCCAATGATTTTAACCAGGCATATAAACGTTTAAAATATTATCAGCAATACAGCAATTTCCGGATCAAACAAGCCATTCGGATCAACGAAACACAAACCCAGCTTAGTAGCAAAAAGCAAGAGTTGGAAATACGGAAAAGCGAAAAAACAAGTTTGCGGAATAGTGAACAAAAAGAAAAATCAACCCTAGAATCAGAAAAGAAAGAACAGGATAAGATGATGAAAAATCTATCGGTTCGCGAACAAAAACTGCGGAAAGATTTAGCCGAAAAACAAGCCGCCAAACAAAAGTTAGATCGTGCTATTGAAAACCTGATTAAAAAAGAAATTGAAGCTGCCAAGAAAAAAGCCGTTGCGGCCGGCAATAAAAATGTAACCAATGCCAATGTTTTTACCAGCACACCCGAATCACAAAAACTATCATCAGGTTTTAGCGGTAACCGCGGATTGCTACCCTGGCCTGTTGAGCAGGGTGCCATTGTTAGCACCTTTGGCGAACATCCGCATAAAGAGTTAAAAGGCATCGTAATTAAAAATAATGGTGTAGATATTCAAACTGCAAAAGATGCCGGAGCAAGGGCCGTTTTTGAAGGAACTGTTTCAGGAGTGATTAATATTCCGGGGTCTAACAAAGCGCTCATTATCCGTCATGGAGAATTTTTAACAGTGTATTCAAACCTCACACAGGTTTTTGTGAAAACGGGCGATAAAGTAACCACCAAA
>JANNXV010000266.1:0-2611 GCA_031409815.1 Bacteroidota bacterium | reverse complement strand
TGCATGGCAGCCCTATGTCGCCTTATGATAACCGCAGAATATGGAGTGAATATTCATATCGCGACTACGATTTAATTGGTGAACCCTATTTTGATATTGATTTCAAAAAATTTCTATACCTAACAGATACGGGCAGAAGATGGAATGGCGATAAAGTGAGTGTACGCGACAAAGTAAGTGTTAGAAAAAAGGGAAAAAATTTATTTAAGTTTGATTTTCATAACACGCAACAAATAGTTGAAGCATTAGAAAAAGGTCGATTACCCAATCGGATAATGATTACAACACATCCACAACGATGGCATGTGGCGTTGGTACCATGGATCAACGAATTGGTATTTCAAAATATTAAGAATGTAGTTAAAAAATATTTTTACGTTAATAATGATAATTAATGTACCAGGTACTATCTGACATATCAAAAATAAATATTGGTGCATGGGATCAATTTATTAGTCATCATCCTGATGGACACTTCTTCCAATCTTCAACGGCTTATCACTTTTTTGAATCTGTAAAAAATTATACTCCGGTAGTTGTTTGTTGCTTCGATAATTCAAATAAGATGGTGGGGGTAATGCTACACGTTGTGCAAAAAGAACATAATGGTATTGCCGGGAAATTCACCTCTCGCTCCATTTGCTGGGGCGGACCAATAGTAGAAAACAAAGATCAAAGAATAGTTGAATTACTACTGGCTGAGTATGAAAAAATTATTTATGGAAAAGCAATTTATACTCAGGTGAGAAATATGTTTGACTGCTC
This sequence comes from Bacteroidota bacterium, assembly GCA_031409815.1. Classification (GTDB taxonomy): domain Bacteria; phylum Bacteroidota; class Bacteroidia; order AKYH767-A; family OLB10; genus JANLUX01. The sequence goes on along the minus strand of JANNXV010000266.1, from coordinate 1,846 downwards.
CTACATGGCTGATGCATTTGAACAGAAAGATTATGAATATCTTGAACATTTAAATTTTCATGTATTAACTGAAAATAGAGAAACAACACTCAAAAGCATGAGTGAAAGTAAGCTGCGCCAAATAAAAAAGAGCCTCAAATCAGGTGCAAGTATTGTTGAAGCCACCACAATATCGGAAGTAGAAACATTTTATTCGATTATAAAATCTCTTTACAAAGAGAAAGTTAAAAAGCCATTGCCTGATAAAAGTTTCTTCACCAATTTTTTTGAACAATGCTGCAAGCAAGGATCAGGAAAATACCTGCTGATAAAATTTGATAATAAAATCATTGGTGGTATCATGTGCAGTATTACGCCCGGAAAAGCAATTTACGAATGGTACATTGCGGGTGATGATGTAAAATACAAACAATTATATCCTAGCATAGTTGCCACTTACGCTGCTATCGATTATGGTTTGCAGAACGGGCTTAATCATTTTGATTTTATGGGCGCAGGCAAACCCGAACAAGATTATGGAGTGCGTGAGTTTAAATCAAAGTTTGGTGGTGATTTAAAGAATTTCGGACGTTTTGAAAAAGTGCATAATAAGACATTGATGGCAGTTGGTAAACTCGGACTCAAATTAATTAAACATTTAAAATAATTTTTCAATGAGTGATGGCGTAAAACGAGGAATTATATTTCGACTTAAAATAAAAATCTGCAAAATAATTGCTGCTCACTTTCCATGGGTTAAAGCCAGAGTTTGGGCCATGCATGGCTTGGGTTTTAAGATGGGTGAAGACATTATTCCATCACCTGGAATAATGTTTGTGATGATGAACTCAGGCGATAGCGGAACACTCGAAATTGGAGATCGTGTAGGCATAGGTTCCGGTAGTATTATCATATTGGAATCATCACCTGGCAATTCAAGATTACAAAAAATATTTCCTTCGGATAAACGAGGTATAAAAATAGGCGCTGATGTTTGGATTGGTGCCGGTGTAATTATTTTACCGGGAGTCACAATCGGTGAATATGCAGTGATTGCCTCTGGCTCGGTGGTAAATAAAGATGTAGAATCTTATACCTTGGTTGGCGGAGTACCTGCCAAAAAAATCAAGGATATTCCAAAGGACTTGCTTTAAAAATCAATTATTGCGCTTAGCTAATGTGGTGCTCACAGTAAAACTATTGGAGCCACCAGCGATGTGATATTTAGCATAAGCATAACTAATATTAAAACGATTGATACGCATACCAAAACCTCCTGTTAATCCAGCAAGTCCCATTCTGGTATCAATGCCTAACTCCTTCCTTCTTTCAAAGTTATAACCAATACGCAGATTAAATCCTTTGCTAATTAAAATTTCGGTATTGATAATAAGATGCCTGAAAATAATATCTGATGTCTTAATTTTTTCCTCAGTTGATTCGCCTGTTAAAGGATCAACTGTTGATGAATTTGGATTGGTATAAGTGATATCCCACTGTTGCAACTGCTGACCGATTAAAGAAAAACGTAAAGGAGCTTTAGCTAATTGTTTGCTGATGCCAAACTGAATTTCGAATGGAATTTTCTCCCGTGACCCTTCGCGGTATTGATCCATTTGAGTACCAATATTTCGAACAATTGTTGTTATACAGAGCAAACGTTTTTGATTATAATACGTACATGCAACATCTGCAGCTAAACCGGTTGAGGTATAGGTTTCCAAATGCGAATAAATTCCTTTTAAAGTAGCTCCAATAAAAAACGAACTATCCAGCGGTCGCGACCACGATAAACCGAAGGCATATTCAGAAGCATTAAAGGTACCCATTGGGTTGGCTGCTGCATCTACCAAATCAAATTCACCAT
>JANNXV010000265.1:0-15578 GCA_031409815.1 Bacteroidota bacterium | reverse complement strand
GCAAACTATATCTATTTCGTGGGTGAAAACAGAAAAAGTTTAGTTGAATACTTTTAATAGGATTGGCTTTAATCCGAAGTAAATCTACAAACCAAAAAGCACCTGTGCAAGTAATTTCATAACTAATTTAAAAAAAACAATATATTAAAACATCTTGACTATAGTCCGGATGCCATAACCAATCAAAACTATACCGGTTAAACGGTTCATCCACAATAAAAAACGATAAGTAATAATTCTTTTAAGTCTTGAAGCCAAAAATGCTTTTAAAAAGTCGGTAGCGAATATGGTGGTAAGCGTTGATAAAAAGAACACAAACAAATGCAAAGGTGAATAACTCTCCTTAATCGAAACTGTTCCAGCCACTCCCATCCAAAAAATAAATGCGAATGGGTTTAAAGTATTCATCATAAAACCTTTAACTGTATCAATAAAAAAGGTTTTGGAATCATCCGGCAACTCCATTTTTTCACCGGAAACATCAGGTTTCTTGATTAGGTTGACAATACCAAAGAGAATCAGAATACTTCCCGCAACTATTCCAATAATATAAGTGTTAAGATCTATAGTACGAATAAAAGTGCTTCCGAAAAATGCAAATGAAATAAACATTGCATCACTCAACATAACACCAAAAGCCATATAGACTGCCGGCTTTAATCCCTTTTTAATGCTTGTATTAATAAGCATAAAAAATACGGGTCCAATTAACAAGGCTAATAAGCCTCCTAATGCTACACCTTCAACTATTGCCTGAAACATTGCGAGCCAAAATAATAATTCTGTAGAATTTTACGACAATTAGACCAATAAGATAGGGTCAAATTATATATTCGCCATTCCAAAACAAGAATGAAACATCTAAAAAACACTTTACTAGTTATTTTATTTACACAGTTATTTGCGGGTTGTGACAATGATTTGAACGTTATTGACGATTATAAAGAAACTCCTGTAATTTACGGATTGATAAACATGAGCGACAGTGTACAATTTGTTCGTGTTCAAAAATCGTTTCTAGGCGAGGGCAACGCACTCTTAATGGCTCAAAACAGCGATAGTATTTATTATGACACAACTGATATTTCAATTCAAATAAGAGAATCCATCAATGGTATTTTTACTCGCTCAATACCATTGGTACCAGATGCATCGATTCCAAAAGACGAAGGATTGTTTGTTAATTACCCACATATAATTTATCGGACTTCAGGAGAGACAATCAATGCCAATGCTCAATATCAAATTGTTTTTTATAATAATAAAACCGGTAAAACTGTTTCTGGCACTACAAAAGTAGTTGGCAAATTATTGACTCCTCCAATTTTAGGGCTCAATGAAATTGACATTCCGGTTGACAATACTTTTTCCATTAAGATAACGCCTGTGGCCAATGGCAAAATCTATGGCTTACAGATATTTTTCAATTATGCGGAAGAGAAAAAATCAAATAACCCGATACATAATTATGAATACAAATCGATAAGTTACATACTTCCAAATATTGTTAATAACAATACATCATCCATTCAACCACTAACCTTCTCCTTTTTTGGTGGCGATTTTTATAGCTATATTGGTTCACGTATACCGGTCGACACTTCAATTTCAAGACCTGCTCAATTAACCAGTCTAGATTTTAAATTCACAATTGGTGCCGAAGACTTTTATATCTACTATTCCATCAATCAGCCTAACAACAGCATAACTCAAAATATTCCTGATTTCACCAATTTAGTTGATGGCAAGGGTATTTTTTCAAGTCGGAATAAGCGTACATTTCCCAACTATAAGCTCAAATCTAATTCAATAAGTACATTGCTTAATAGTACTTACACCTACGGAAGGTTTGAATAGTGACTATTTGTCATAAAAGTTAAATAATCAATACACTTTATTGCATTTTTTCTGCCATAGTCTTTCCATTTGATGCATGGCATAATGATTGAATACCGAAGCATGAATTTAATTTTAAAACAAAAACTAATATGAGAAAAGTAATCGGAATAGACTTAGGTACTACTAACTCCTGCGTAGCAGTGATGGAAGGCAATGAGCCTGTTGTAATACCGAACAGCGAAGGTCGTAGAACAACACCTTCTATTGTAGCATTTATTAAAGATGGAGAAAGAAAAGTAGGAGACCCTGCTAAACGTCAAGCTATCACTAACCCAAAAAACACCATTTCATCAATTAAACGTTTCATGGGTGAAACATTTGATAAGGTTTCAGCTGAACGAGCTCGAATGCCTTACGAAGTTGTTAAGGGCGAAAACAATACTCCACGTGTAAAAATAAACGAGCGACTTTATACGCCACAGGAAATTTCAGCAATGGTATTGCAAAAAATGAAAAAAACTGCTGAAGACTATTTAGGTTATGAAGTTAGCGAAGCTGTTATTACTGTACCTGCTTATTTTAATGACTCCCAACGTCAGGCGACCAAAGAAGCCGGTGAAGTAGCAGGATTAAAAGTGCTTCGTATTATTAACGAACCAACAGCAGCTGCATTAGCCTATGGCCTGGATAAAAAACATACCGACACAAAAGTTGCAGTATTTGACTTAGGTGGTGGAACATTCGATATATCAGTACTTGAATTAGGAGATGGTGTATTTGAAGTAAAATCAACCAATGGAGATACACATTTAGGTGGAGACGATTTTGACCACGTGATTATTGACTGGTTAGCTGATGAATTTAAAAATGATGAAGGTTTGGATCTTCACAAAGACCCAATGGCTATGCAACGTTTGAAAGAAGCTGCAGAAAAAGCAAAGATTGAACTATCAAGCTCTGCTCAAACTGAAATCAACTTACCATATATCATGCCTGTTGATGGCATTCCAAAACACTTGGTAAAAACATTAACTCGTTCAAAATTTGAGCAGTTGGCTGACAAATTAATTCAACGCACATTGGAGCCTTGCAAAAAAGCATTGGCTGATGCAAAACTTTCTCCTTCTGATATTAACGAAGTGATTTTGGTTGGTGGTTCAACACGTATTCCTGCCATACAGGAATTAGTCGAAAAGTTCTTTGGAAGAAAACCTTCTAAAGGAGTTAATCCTGATGAAGTAGTTGCTGTAGGTGCAGCCATACAAGGTGCGGTGTTAACCGGTGAAGTAAAAGATGTGTTGTTGTTAGATGTTACTCCTCTTTCACTTGGTATTGAAACAATGGGTGGTGTGATGACAAAATTGATTGAAAGCAACACCACAATTCCAACCAAGAAATCAGAAACATTTAGTACAGCATCTGATAATCAACCATCGGTTGAGATACATGTGTTGCAAGGCGAACGCCCGATTGCAAGTGGTAATCGCACCATAGGTCGTTTCCACCTCGATGGTATTCCTCCTGCTCAACGTGGCATGCCTCAGATTGAAGTAATATTTGATATTGACGCAAACGGAATATTACATGTAACTGCTAAAGACAAAGCAACAGGTAAATCACAAAATATCCGCATTGAAGCTTCTTCAGGATTAAGTGAAGATGATATCAAAAAAATGAAACAAGAAGCTGAAACGAATGCAGAATCGGATCGCAAAGCAAAAGAAGAAACTGAGAAAGTCAACTCTGCCGATCAAATGATTTTCCAGACTGAAAAACAATTGAAAGAGTATGGAGAGAAAATTCCGGCTGAGAAAAAAACAGTGATTGAAAAAGCTTTGGCTGATTTAAAAGAAGCACATAAGAACCGCGATTTGGCTGGCATTGAAACTTCACTTGCTGCCATGAACACAGCATGGCAGGCAGCCAGTGAAGATATGTACAAAGCAAGTGAAGGCGCTCCTGGTGCTGACGCTAATGCAAACCAAGGCGGACCATCTTCTGGAGGTCAACAAGGCCAGCCACAAAACGATGGTGCTGTAACAGATGTTGATTTTGAAGAAGTAAAAGACGAGAAAAAATAAGTAGCGGTTAGATAGGTTTAGGTTAGAAAGCTGTTCCGGAATTCGGAGCAGCTTTTTTTAATTCTTACATTAGCCCAATGAAATTGCAATTTTTGAAACAACAAATATGAAACTGCAAAATTATTTTTTGGGTACTTTACTTTCTGTATTTATTTATTCATGCAATTGTGATAAAAAATACAGCTGCCCTGCATTATCATCAGAAGGTCAAATTTGGTTGTCGAATAACAAAAACGACAGCATAATTTTTATCAATGATGCAGGAAATTTAATTCGTTTTATTATTAATGCGAAATCAACCACACCATCCTACGATGCTCCTGCATGCAAAGGCGGAGAATTTGGTTGCAGTTGCGATTACGATTGTGAAGCAAACGGAAATATAACAGGATACGGAAATGTATCAATTGGTGGCCAAAGCAGCTATTTTATTAAGGTAACTGAAACATCCCAAAGTGCAGGTAAATTCCAAACTGGCTTTAACATCAACTTCAACATTTTCGATTTCTTTGGCAAACAAATTGATTTGTTAAACCCAAACCTTAATATTGGAGATTCTTTGTTGAACAGTGCTCAGATAGGAAACAATACTTACAGCCAAGTATATGTTCAATCAATTGATACTTTAAACAACTTCAATCTGAACAAAAAAATCTGGAAAACCTATTTTACAAAGGCAAATGGAATTGTAGGTTTTTGGGACCGACAATCGCACACGCTTTATTACAGAGAGTAATCGCGAATTATTTAAATAAAAATACCTGATTCACTCTTCCGGATTCAGCAGGATTAATTATTACATCTCCTTCCGATTTTCCAAACTTTGCATGTCGTAGAGTTATTTTATACGTTCCTGCGGGCAAAGCAGCATCAAAACATCCGGTAGCGTCATTTGCCTGCGCATTAAAGTAATTATCGCCAGTGCTTGCATTTGTGATTGAAACAAAAGCCCCTTTTGCCGGAGCATTAGCATTGGTTAAAACAATGCCATGTAAAAGTGCGTACTGAGTTGGAACAATTGGAGTTGTTAAAGTCACTTTATAAATATCATAATCACCTAAACCACTATCGCGCACAGCTGCAGTGTAAAGTGTTTTACCATCGGGATTAATAGCAATTCCTATTTCATCATAAACAGTGTTTAGTGGATAACCAATATTCTCTGCCTTACCAAAGCCTTCAGCAGGATTGTTTATCACAGACTTGAAAATATCATAACCTCCCATGCTATTAAAACCCTTTGAACTAAAGAATAGTGTTTTACCATCCAGCCACAAATAGGGACAATCTTCGTCTTCCTTTGTGTTAATGTTATCGCCTAACCTTTCAGGTTTGCCCCATGCCGTTTGTTCGGTTCGTGTACAGCGATAAATGTCTTTACCTGTTTTACTTCCTTCCGATTCTCCGGCAAAATACATCACAAGACCATCAGGCGAAAGACAAGCCCCTGTTTCTGGAGCCTTGCTTACAAACTGCTTGCCTGGTACTACAGGCTTATCCCATTGCTTACCTCTAATTGGAGATAGTTGAATATCACCACTTGTTTCAGGACCTTCTTTATAAACTAACATGCGGTCGCCTTGGGCGTTTACAAACAAACATTCTTCATAATACGGAGTATTAATATTTACTCCAATGTTTTTTGCTTTACTACGTGCAGAATCTGTTTGAGTGAAAAATAAAATATCAGAAGGAATGTCACCAAAATCGTCAACCAAACCACCTGTATTTCCTTTTCGCTTAGAGCTGAAATAAACTACCGAATCGTTGGCACTTGTAACAGGTCTATAATCAGTAGTCGGGCTATTGATGGCTTTACCCATATTTTCATAACTGGCTTCTATTGGGTTTTCAGTTAATTTTCTAGCTGAATTTGCCCAGTTAACCCATAAGTCAAATTTCAACTTAGCGTCCACACTTCCATGTTTTTCCTCTCGAAACTTTTCGTAATTCTCTAAGGCTTCATCATACATGCCAGCATAAAAATAAGCTCGAGCCAAATCGAATGTAGCATCCTTAGGAATACTCTTGCTATTTGCATTTACCACATACTCCATCAAAGGCACTGCTTTATGTTTCGATGTGTTGGTAAACATATAAACCAATGCCAATTTGTAATTGTAGTCAATGTCTTTTGGATCATTCACCAAAAGTCGTTCATACATTTGTTGAGCCTGAGAATAATTCATGGCTTTAAAATATAGGGCGGCTTGCTTTTTAGCATCTCCAATTTCATCCTCGCCATACCCTTTTATTGGTTGAGGTTTCTTTTGCGAAAAAGCAATAGTTGTAAACAATACAAATAGAATGACAAGGATAGATTTTTGTTTCATTGATACCAGAAATAGACAGGGCAAAATAAAAGAAAATTAGGCAGACTTTTCAGATAAGTTATCAGTTATTATGCAATCGGTGTTTCCAACTAAATGTCCCCCTCAAAAAACCAAAAAGCAACCTCAATAAATAACAAGGATAAACCACTTCCATGCAAAAAAATGTTGATTTTTCCATTTTCAGATTAAAAAATTTAGCCGCATTTGACAGTAATGCATAATCAACGAAAGTTTTGGTAAAAAGAATACTAAAGAATACCAACCAAGCTATTGGAGAGTTAAACCCAGCAAATAGTAAAATCACCAACCACAAATTGACAAATACTATATAGTATCCAAAACCTTTTATAAAAGAATTAGAATAGTAACTAATCTTTGAAATCCATCTAAATCGTTGTGCTACAAAATCACCAATAGTTGAAGCACAAGTAGTGGTTACAATGCTATTTACCGATTTCAGAAATTGAACCTTTCCTCTAAATCTATCATACATCTTTAACATTAAAAACGTATCATCGCCCGATGCATTTCCTAAATTATTATCATACCCTCCTACTTCATAAAATGCTCTTTTAGTAAACAACAAATTTGCTCCACTGCACAAAAGTGGTCTTTCTAAAAAAAGTGACGCAGCACCACACGCCTGCAAACTCAAATAATCAGTAGTTTGAAACTGCTGTATAAAAGACGAATCTCCTGCCATAAGTACCGGCCCACAAATCATTACAGGTTTATGAATTGTAAAAAAAGACACCATCTCCAATATCCAATCCTTATTGTGAACACAATCTGCATCGGTAGTAATTATCAATTCACCTTTTGAAAGCTCAATTGCACTTTTTAAAGCATGCTTTTTAGATCCCACTTTAACTTTACTATTGTCAAGAAAACAACCATCAACCATTGTATAATTTTGAAAAAACTCTTTAGCAATTTTAGCAGTATCATCTTCAGAATGATCATCGCTAATTATTATTTCAAGTAAATGTTTGGGATAAGATTGCTTCATCAAAGAATGTAAAACGGCATTTATGTTTTCTGATTCATTTCGAACTGGCACAATCACTGTTACTTGAATAAATGGCTCAACAGTTGTTGAATTAAATTCAGGAATTTTATTCCATGCCTTATTGAATCGGACCATTAAAAGGCAGTAAGAAGCCGCTACAATTACAGATATAATTAGTAGTACAATCATCTTCTTTCTAAATTACTCCATTTGATAAAAAAAGAACAAATTGCACCAACGAGTGCAGGAATTGCCAGATTTATTAACCACAATAAAAAAGAAGCTACTAGCACTGTTGTGTCGTTGTTATGATTCAGACTAAAAAGATGAAGATTAACAGAGCCGCGCACTCCCAACTCACCCAAAGCAATACTTGGAATCAAACTGGTAAAAAAAAATGAAAGTGCTATTTTGCTCATCATATCTAAAGCAAACAATTCAATTCCACAAATTTTTAGCAGCAGATAAAACTGAAAAGAAAACACCATATAACGTCCTGCAGAAAGCAAGTAAACAAACAGAATTTTATTAGACGTAATTTTTCTAAGTACAATAAAATGATCTGAATATCTTTTTAACCATTTAATGTTTCTACATTTATGTAACCAATTTGGCGAATTAAAAATGATTATAAAACTCATCAATAAGATTGCTAAAACAATGAAGACTTGAAAATGAAAACCACGAAATGTGTGTGATGATGTTAACAGATTTAGCGAACAAACTAGTGCAATCAAACCTGCCTGTAAAGTAATTGTCAGCTGACAAATACTTCCAATAAAGGTAGCTAACGATGCTTCCACTCTATTCTTTGGTTCAAGATGCATCACTCGTCCTACAAATTCCCCCGAACGATTGGGTGTAAAAAAACTCACAGTCACTCCAGTTAATACCGCACTTACTGATTTCAGAAAACTTACTTTCTCTATTTCATTAATCAATACTTTCCACTTAACTGCTTCAATCGTCCAGTTAAGGAACATTAAAATAAGAAGGATAAATAAACTCTCTGTCTTGGCATTGCAGTGATAAAGAATTGCCTTAATATTCGCAAGACTAATATTTTCGACTCTGCTGGTGATATGTATTGCAATATAACAAAATGAGATAATTGTAATACCGTATTTCAGAAACACTAACCACCTGCTTTTAAGAATGCCTTTCATTGCCAATTAACAGTTCAATATTAGTTTTAATTTTTGTTTCAATAATAAGCACCAAAATCATCAGTTATATTTGCCCTATGTCTTCAGAGCGAATTATTTTAGGTATTGATCCGGGAACTAACATTATGGGATATGGTTTAATCACTGCTAGCAACAAAGAAATAACGTTGATAGCAGCCGGGGTAATTAATATGGAGAAGATCAAAGATCATTACCTTAAGCTACAAACTATTTTTGATAAAACAGTTTCGTTGATAGAGCAATATCATGCTGATGAGTTAGCCATTGAAGAACCGTTTTTCGGCAAAAATGTGCAAAGTATGTTGAAATTGGGCCGTGCACAAGGTGTTGCCATTTCGGCTGCCCTGCATCGTCAATTACCTGTATTTGGATATTCTCCACGAAAGATTAAACAATCAGTAACTGGTAAAGGAAGTGCATCAAAAGAACAAGTGGCTGCAATGCTGCAAAACACACTTAGATTCGAAAACACCTCCAAATATCTTGACGCCACTGATGGATTAGCTGTTGCCGTTTGTCATTTTTACCAAAGTGGAAATAAAATTAAAACTGATAAGTCAGCCAGTGGCTGGAAAGCTTTTTTAAGTGCAAATCCGGAGAGAATCGGATAATAACATCACTTAGTGACCTAAGGATTACTTAATGCAACAGGCAATGTTTTGCCATTAAAAAAATTTTGACCATTTAATGCAAACCAACTTATCCACTCTGCCATTTCTTCCGCACTGAGTGGTGCTTCGTAGCCCGGAAATGCTTCCGCTAACATTTCGGTGTTTACACTTCCTAATGCCAGGCAATTAACTTTAACATTCTTGGGTGCCAATTCCATCGCCAAACATTCGGTAAGTGTAATTAGTGCACCTTTACTAGAGCTATAGGCACTTAAACCTACAAACTTTGAAGAAGCTTGCACACCACCCATGCTGCTAATATTAACAACATGCGCATTGTTTGATTGCTGCAGCAATGGTAGCAAGGCTTGAATGAGCATTGCCGGGCCAAAAACATTTACATCATAAACATTTTTAAAATCGGAGTACAGTAGTTGCTCAAAGGGTTTATTAATTAACAAGCCGGCATTGTTGATGAGACAATCAATTGATGAAATATTTAATTTTTTAATTTCATCAATTAATGAATCATGATCTGCTAACGAAAGATCAAATACAATCGGATAAAGTTGTGATTTGTTGTTTTGCTTACTTACTTCCTCACTCAGGTCTAACAGCTTACTTTTATTTCTCGCTACTGCGATAACAATATTGCTTTCAACTGCAAGTTTCAGAGCAGTTTGAAAACCTATTCCATTAGAAGCACCTGTGATTAAAATAATTTTAGACATAAATTAAATTGTACGGTAAAGGAAATGAAAAAAAGTTTGTGTAAACAAAGAGGGAGGCAAACAAATTTGCCTCCCTCTTTTCATTGTTTGCAATTATTATTGAATAATCATTTTTTGTGTTTGTGTTTTATTGTTACTAATCAATTGAAGCGTGTACATGCCGGGCGCTAACTTATCAGTTAAGTTAATTTCATGATTATACTCACCCATTCCCGGGTTTAAAACATTATCAAATATCAGAGCCCCAGAAATATTATAAAGACGCACTGCCAAATTATCGTTGGTTTTAGCATTTCCTCTAATATAAAAAATACCGTTTCCGGGATTAGGATAAACTACAATTCCTAAACTCTCATAATTTACTGAAGGCAACCCAACTGCAAAATCGTTATTTGGGAAAATAATTGAAGACAGATAGTAATCTTCTTTTCCGTCATAAATCGTAAAACTGCCTCCTGCATATAGCGTTGAATCAGAAACATGAAGCGCATTTACTGTTGAATTATAAACAGGATAATACAAGCCACTTACTCCATTTGTTTTGATGATTGCACAATTGCTAACTGTCTGCGATCCGGCATTGGTAAATGAACCTCCGAGAAACACATAATTGCCGGTTGCAGTTATTGCATTTACTACTCCATTAGTTCCGGGATTCCAGGATGTAATGCTACCATTACTGAGATCAACTGCTGCTATTCTATTCCGGGTTACTGCCCCTGAATTTAACGTAGTAAAACTACCACCCGCATAAAGTAAATTATTATTTATAGCAAGTGTATTAACGGTTGAATTAAAATCCAGATCGAGACTTCCAATAGCTGCAGTTGAAGCATCAATTGCAGCAAAACGATTTCGTGGCAGCGTATTGATATTGGTAAAAAGACCACCTGCATAAATTGTGTTGTTATCATAAACCATGGTGTAAACCTCATTGGTGGCACTTGGATCCCAACCTAACAATGCACCTGATGTTGTATTTACTGCTGCCAGATAATTTCGCGCTGAACCACCAAGGGTAGTAAATCCACCACCTGCATAAAGCGAATTATTATTAAGTGCCAGCGTATAAACAGCACCATTTGCATCAGCAATTAAAGTGGAAGCATTTCCGGTTGTTTTACTTAACTGGGCTAACCTATTGCGAGGCTGTCCACCAATAATAGTAAATGTACCTCCGGCATATACATTAGCTGCATCAGTAACCAAGGAATAAACCGGACTGTTTGCATTTGGATTCCATGGAGTGATAAGGCCTGTGGTAACATCAAAGCCAAGAATATAATTACGCACTTCATATTTAAGCCAATCAAAATTGCCATAGCAAAGCATTTGACCACCGCTTTTACTTATTCCATATCCAGTAGTATTTACTTGTGGATTCCATGCAGCAGCTATGGCCGTGGTGGCATCTTTGCCTGCAAAATACGGTCTGCTTTGAATACCTGCACCGGTGCCCACAGTAGTAAATTCACCGGCACAATAAACCAAACCGCTATCAGCAAGTACATTGTAAACTGTTGTATTTAAGTTCGGGTTCCAGGTTGTAGCAGCGCCATTACTTAAATTTAGTGCTGCTAAATAATTACGTGCCTGTCCACCAATATTAGTAAACGATCCTCCAACAAATGCGTGAGTAGCATCAAAATCAATTCCATAAACATAACTATTGGAATTAGGATTCCAGGTATTTATAATTCCACTGGATGTGTCAATTGAACTAATATAGTTTCTGGCGGCTGACTTTGCCCAATCAAAACCTCCGCCTACAATTAAATTGGCACCACTACCTGCTATAACATAAGCAGAAGTATTGAAACCTGGATTCCATGCATTGATGTTTGCATTTGTAGTGTTAACAGCAGCAGCATAAGCACGCGGAGTATTGTTAATATTAAGAAAATCGCCTGCTACATACAAGAGATTACTTCTGTAATACATGCTGTTAATACCAGCATCTGCATTTGGATTCCATGTGGATGCATTACCAGTGGTTGCATCAATGGCAGCTAATCTGTTGCGTGTTTGCCCACCAATTGAAGTAAAAATACCTCCTACATAAAATGTTGTTCCGTTAGGTACAATACTGTACACGTAACTATTTGAATTGGGATTCCATGCAGTGGTTAAATCTGTTGTTAAATCCGCTGACATAATATAGGACCGGTTTTCATATTTTAAATACGAAAATGATCCTCCTGTTAAAATGTTTGAACCCGAACCAGCAATGGCATAAACTGTAGTATTTGGTTTAGGATACCAAGCTGCAAGAGCAGCAGTGGTAGTATCAAATTGTGCAAGATATTCACGTGTAGTTGAACCCACCATTGTAAAATCTCCTCCGGCTATTATAGTTGATCCTGAAAAACTCAATGCATTCACATTGGATCCACCTACATTCGGATTCCATGTGGTAGCATTGCCATTGGATATATTAAGTGATGCAAGTCTGTTGCGTGTTTGCCCACCAATGGTGGTAAATGAACCTCCGCAATACACTTTGCTTCCTGTAGTGAGAATTGTATTAACGTAGCTATTAGCAGTTGGGCTCCAAATTGTTGCAAGATCAGTTGTTAAATCCATCGACATAATATATGCCCTATTTTCATATTTAAGGTAGGAAAAACTACCGCCTGCTAACACATTGGCACCTGAAGTTGCAATGGCATAGACAGTGGTATTTGGTTTCGGATACCAAGTTGCAAGTGCTGCAGTTCCAGTATCAAGCAAAGCCAGATATTCACGGGCTGTTGCCCCTACCATTGTAAAATCTCCACCGGCTACCACTTTTGATCCAGATAAACCGATTGCATTAACATTCGAAGCTCCAATATCAGGATTCCAGGTGAAGGCATTGCCATTGGTTAAATTTAAAGCTGCCAATCGGTTGCGAGGCTGGCCTCCAATGGTTGTGAACGCACCACCAACATACATTTTACTACCTGAAAGCAGCATTGCATAAACATAACTGTTAGATGAAGGATTCCATGCGTCAACAGCAGAAGTGGTTTTATTAATTAATGCAATATAGTTACGATTTGCACCACCAATTATACTAAATGCACCGCCAACATAAATATTGCTTCCAGAAACAATTAATTTATATACAATGTAATTTGGATTAGGCATCCATGTTGTTACAGCACCGGTGTTTTTATTAACTGATGCAAGGTATGATCTATTTTGGCCGTTAATCACTGTAAAGCTACCGCCTACATAAATATTATTTGTAGCATCAACAGCCAAGGAGTATACGGTTGAATTAGGGTTAGGAATAAATCCAGGCACAATGGCTCCTGTAGCCACATCTACACAGGCAAGATAGCTGATTGTAGTGCTGCCTACAATTGTAAATGAACCACCAAAATAAAAGTTGGAACCATCTATTAAAATGGTGTTTACCGTACTATTAACATTTGGATTCCAATTCGGATCAACGGTGTTGTTAGCTAAAATATGTGCTAAACGATTGCGTGTAACCGATCCAACCATCGTAAAACTTCCACCAATATACCATCCTCCGGCACCATCAGATTTTATATCATATACGGCCCCGTTGGTCTTAGGAAATTCGTATGTAGGAACATCATTAGCTGTAGTTAGTAAGGCTGCACTACCAGTGTTTCGACCAGCATGGCTAAAGGCACCACCCATATAAAGTGAATTGCCTCTGGCTTCCATTGCATACACGATATAATCAGTAGCCAGTGATGGCAAAACTGCACCGGTAGTATTATTTAGCTTGGCAAAGTATTGCTGATCTACTCCACTAATATTTGAAAACGACCCTCCCACATAAACATCACTGCTTGATGCTACAATAGTGGATACGGTGCTATTTGCATTCGGATTCCAAGCTGTTAAATTGCCTGTTGTCAAATCTACAGCAGCCAAACGGTTTATATTGGTACTTGCAATGGTTGTAAAACTACCACCAACATATAAGGTATTACCTGATTTGTAAAGCGCATTCACTGCACCGTTAGCATTAGGATCAAATGCCGGATCAACAGTAAAATTAGGAAGTATGTGAGCAATGCGATTGCGTGTGGTGCTTCCTACAGCAGTAAACGACCCACCAATATACCATCCGCCTGTACCGTCAACAATAGCACAATAAACAGCTCCATTGGTTTTAGGAAAACTATACTCCGGAACATCATTAGAGGTAGTTAACAATGCTGCACTTCCCGTATTTCGTCCCGAATGACTAAAAGCACCACCTGCGTAAACCTTACTGCCATCAACTACCATTGAGTAGACAATATAGTCGGTAGCTAGTGATGGTAGTGCTGCACCGGTTGTATTGTTTAGTTTGGCAAAGTATAACTGATCTACACCACCAATATTTGTAAACGAACCACCAACATAAATATCATTACCTGAAATTGCAATGGTGCTTACAGTACTGTTGGCATTCGGATTCCAGGTAGTAAGTTGTCCTGATGACAAATCAATGGCTGCTAAACGGTTAATATTATTACTGGAAATATTAGTAAAAGAACCTCCAACATAAAGTAAATTGCCTGCAAGGTACAGTGAATTAACTGTGCTATTGGCATTTGGATCAAAAGCTGGATCAACCGTGTAATTTGCCAATAAATGGGCAATACGGTTTCGGGTTGTATTTCCAACAAGGGTAAAAGAACCACCAATGTACCATCCACCTGCGCCATCATCTATTGCACAATACACAGTGCCGTTGGTGCGAGGAAAATCAAACTCAGGTTTATCATTTGTACCTGTATAATAAGCGGCCCTTCCGGTGTTAAATCCTCCAATACTATAATTTCCTACTGTAAAAATATCGGAGCCATTACCTTTAATATTATTAACGATATAATTGTATGAGATTGAAGGTTGAGCCAAGCCGGTAGCCAAATCGAGTTTTGCAAAATAATTAAGGTCTTTGCCACCAATATTTGTAAAAGCGCCTCCGGCATATAAGGTGTTTCCGGTAATCCATATTGTGTAAACATCTGAATTGGCATTAGGAATAAATGATCCTGCAGTACCGGTTATTGCATCTACCGATGCGAGTCGGTTAATAGCTGACCCACCAATATTGGTAAAATTTCCTCCTACATAAAGCGTACTGCCACTTAGCCACAAACATCTTACTATCTGATTGGGATCAGGTAAAAAAACGGGATCAACCGATTTATCAGATTTAATATGAGCAAGTCGGTTTATTGTAGTGTTACCTAACAAAGTGAAACTTCCACCAACATACCATCCACCATTACCATCAGGTATGGTAACATAAATGGTACCGTTTGCTCTCGGAAAATCAGCATCCGGAAAACTATTGCTGCTACTTACCAATGCTCCTTTTCCAGTTCGATATCCTGCACCCGTAAATGAGCCTCCCATATAAACAGTATTACCATCTTTTAAAATGGTGTTAACAGTAGAATTGGTTTCTATAAAATAATTTTTGTAAGGCTGCGCTTGCGATAAGTTTAAAATTGCTAAAAACGCAATTAAAAAAGTAAAAAGTTTACTTCTTAGTGGAAATTTTAAAGTTTGGTTTGTTTTCATGATATTTTTTTTAGCTTTTATACAAAATGGTGAAATAGAAATTTCGCATTTAAAATGCACTAACAAAGTTATACAAATTGATTTATCAAAAACCAAATTACAATAATTTAATCACTGTTGTCCGATAAAAGAATATAAAAGAGCCGTTTGAAAGGATTCATTCGGCTCTTTACCGTATTTTGGTTTTTGCAAGACTAAAACACGATGGATAAAAGTAATTATTTCTTTGGACAATCGGTTCTCGGA
>JANNXV010000264.1:0-1785 GCA_031409815.1 Bacteroidota bacterium | reverse complement strand
AAAAATATTTATTTTTTGTGAAATTAAATTTTTTAATTTAAATTTATAAAAAATTCTGTGTTTTTAGATTGGCTTGGTCCCCCACCATTACAAAACACGTTTACTTGTCTTGCTGTGCAACGAAGCATCTCTCTTTTGAAGTTGTTGATTTTATTATCAGCAAATCAAACAAACCCTACTCCTCACTCAAAACTCCCTACTAAAGAGGCATCACCTCCATAGTAGGATGAATAAAATATTTATGTCGTGAGTGTAAATCATAACACTCAAAATTTTTACGCAACTGATGTCCTTTGATAAAACTTTTTCCGTTGTGGATTTTAAATTGTGCCATAGGTGGCAGATCTTCTAAAAAAATCCATCCTTCTTTTATAGGGTCGTGGCGTTTGAGTGCTTTATGCAGGTTGACATCCGTACAACTGCTAGCCGCAGGATCGTGTAAATATTTACGAACTGCAATAGCCACATCATCCGGAAAAATTTTTCTTTCAATAAAAGGAGAGAGCAAGTATCTGAACTCACGTTTCCATTCTTCACCATGCGGATTTACATAATAACCATGTTTTAGAAAACAAGTAAGGTGTGCTACTTCATGCGTAAACGTGATGAGAAAAGCAAATTGATTCAAATCGTGATTGATAGTAATCTTATGCCCTTTGCCTTTTTGAGGAGGATGATAATCGCCATACCTGCTTGCACGTGTATGTTTGATACGAACGCTGATACTATGCTGGCTGATCCATTGCACACAATCATCAACCGCATCAGCAGGAAGATATTTTGTCAACGAATTTCTTAATTGTTCCGAATCCATATTAACTGGCTGCGAATTACGAATGGGTACGAATAGGCGAATAGGTGCAGCGACCATTCTTATATTCGTATAGATTCGTAATTCGTTGGTGCATTTTTATTTCAACAACTGATAAACAATCAAACTACTTAGGTAAGCCAGCACAGCCATGTATGCAAACTGAATGATGGGCCATTTCCAGCCTCCTGTTTCACGCTTAACAACTGCAATGGTGCTCATGCATTGCATTGCAAAGGCATAAAAAAGCATGAGCGACCAGCCAACAGCGGTATTGTAACGCGGTTTGCCTGTAACCGGATTTAACTCTGATTGCATTTTGTCTTTTACAGTCAGCATTTCCTGTTCATCATTACCTGAACTGTAAATGGTGCTCATGGTTCCAACAAAAACTTCGCGAGCAGCAAAGGATGTTACTAATGCAATTCCGATTTTCCAATCAAAGCCTAAGGGACGAATGAAAGGCTCAATGGTATGACCAAAAAATCCGGCATAAGAAGCTTCTAATTGTTGCGATTGAAGAATCAGCAATGTTTGTTTATTTTCAGGTGTAATTGGTTCAATTCTTTGCACCTGTTGTTCCAGCTTATCGTATCGTTCTCCGGGTCCTCGCGAAGAAAGAAACCAAAGTATGATTGAAATAGCGATGATGACTTTACCGGCATCAAACAGAAAAATTTTTACTTTCTCAATAATTGAATAAAATATATTGGACCAGCGTGGCATCCGGTAAACCGGTATTTCCATAATAAAATAACTGCGTTCTTTTACTTTCACAAACCATTTCATCAGATAAGCTGCGCCTAATGCTGCAAAAAATCCAATCAGGTACATAGCCATCAAAACTATACCCTGCAGATTGATTACTCCCAGTATCATTTTAGAAGGGATGATTAAAGCAATCAATAAAGTGTAAACAGGTAATCGAGCCGAACAACTCATCAATGGTGTTACCATTATAGTGATGATGCGTT
>JANNXV010000263.1:0-6038 GCA_031409815.1 Bacteroidota bacterium | reverse complement strand
GCTGAACAAATAGCAGAACAATCAACGGAGAAAACAATTAAAGTTACTGAGTTCGTTTCTGCAAATGAATTGGCGAAACTGATGGATATTCAGGTAACACAAATTATCAGCACTTGTATGAGTCTTGGTATGTTTGTTTCTATCAATCAGCGTTTGGATGCTGAAACATTATCGGTAGTTGCAGAAGAATTTGGTTATAAAGTGGAATTTGTTTCAGCTGATGTGCAGGAAGCAATTGCTGAACGCGAAGACACCGCAGAAGAATTAATTCATCGGGCGCCAATTGTTACCGTTATGGGTCACGTTGATCATGGTAAAACTTCTTTGCTTGATTACGTGCGCAAAGCCAATGTTATTGCCGGTGAAGCCGGAGGAATTACCCAGCACATTGGTGCATATGAAGTAACATTAGAAGATAATCGTAAAATAACATTTCTGGATACTCCCGGTCACGAAGCATTTACTGCCATGCGTGCACGTGGAGCTAAGGTTACAGATATTGCCATCATTGTCGTATCTGCTGATGATAGCGTGATGCCTCAAACCATCGAAGCCATCAATCATGCTCAGGCGGCAAATGTTCCAATTGTTTTTGCAATCAATAAAGTGGATAAGCATGGTGCTGACCCCGAAAGAATAAAACAACAACTTGCCGCCATGAACTTCCTTGTGGAGGACTGGGGTGGTAAATACCAAAGCCAGGAAATTTCTGCAAAGCAAGGATTGAACATTGAAAAACTACTCGAAAAAGTTTTGTTAGAAGCAGAGTTACTCGACCTCAAAGCAAATCCAACAAGGAATGCAAAAGGGACTGTGATCGAATCTTCTCTTGATAAAGGCCGTGGCTATGTAACCACTGTGTTGGTGCAAACGGGCACACTTAAAGTTGGCGATGTAGTATTAGCCGGTTGTTTTAGCGGTCGTGTAAAAGCCATGTTTAACGAACGAGGTAACAAACAAACCGAAGCAGGACCTGCAACACCGGCAATGATTCTTGGTATGACAGGTGCTCCTCAAGCAGGTGACCAGTTCAATGTAATGGATGACGAACGCGAAGCACGCGAAATTGCAAATAAACGCTTGCAGTTACAGCGCGAGCAAGGCATACGTACCCACAAACACATCACACTTGATGAAATTGGTCGCAGGTTAGCAATCGGTAATTTCAAAGAACTCAACGTTATTGTTAAAGGTGATGTGGATGGTTCTATTGAAGCACTGGCCGATAGTTTATTAAAACTTTCCACTCCCGAAATACAAGTAAACGTAATTCATAAATCTGTGGGTGCCATCAGCGAAAGCGACATCATGCTCGCTTCAGCATCCAATGCAATTATCATCGGTTTCCAGGTGCGTCCTTCAGTGAGTGCCCGCAGATTAGCGGAGCAAGAGCAAATTGACATTCGTTTGTATTCAATCATCTACGATGCAATCAACGAAGTAAAAGCAGCCATGGAAGGTATGCTGGCGCCTGATTATGAAGAGAAGATTGTAGGTAATATTGAAGTACGCGAAGTATTTAAAATACCAAAAGTAGGAACCGTTGCAGGTTGCATGGTGCTGGATGGAAAAGTTACCCGTAATACTAAAATACGCGTAGTACGTGATGGTATCGTAATGCACTCAGGTGATCTGGCTTCATTAAAACGATTT
This sequence comes from Bacteroidota bacterium, assembly GCA_031409815.1. Lineage (GTDB taxonomy): Bacteria > Bacteroidota > Bacteroidia > AKYH767-A > OLB10 > JANLUX01. Next base: position 4,385 of record JANNXV010000263.1, on the reverse strand, counting down.
AAAGATGATGTGAAAGATGTTTCGTCCGGATTTGAATGTGGATTGAGTATTAACAAATTCGATGACATCCAGATAGGCGATATTATTGAAGGCTACGAACAGATTGCTGTTAAGCGAACACTGGCGTAAAAATTAGAAGATTAGAAAATAAATAAAAACCTGTCGGAAACGGCAGGTTTTTTTGTTTCAAGAATTTCCTAATTATACTTCATCGTTGAAACCCCACAAACTCCTTCAAATAAAAAGGTTCGAAATAAGCGAGGTCTTCAAATTTTTTTTGTGCAAAAGCATTTGAAGCAATTGCAATTTGTCCACGAGCAGAGGGCATGAAATCATCAATAAAAACAGCATTAGTTTGATGGTGTAAATCAGATTTGCATTTTGCAGACCCATCACCAAAGAAAAATATTTTGTGTTGTTTCAGTTCATCTGCAAAAGATTGTTGAGTAATTATTTCTGCTTTTGTTTCGCGCACCATTTCCTTTTGATGATTAAATAAAGCCGAGTAAACTTCCATCCTTCTGGCATCAATCATCGGGCACAGTAAATCGGAAGCAGATAAATTATCAGCAATATTTTTTTTCTGCGAAAGCAATTCATGGGTGAATGATTGTAAAGTATTCACTCCAATCAATGGTATGTCTATGGCATAACACAATCCTTTTGCTGTTGCCACACCAATACGTAAACCAGTATAAGACCCAGGTCCCTTGCTCACAGCCACAGCATCCAAATCAGAAAAATTGACACCCGATTTTTTACAAGTCTCCTCAATCAAAAGTGTCAGTTGTGTAGCATGAGATCTTGATTCGGCCGCATGAATCTCATTAATTAAAATACCATCTCTTGCAAGTGCAACAGAGCAAGTATCAGTAGCTGTTTCAATATGGAGTATTAGTGACAATTTTAGTAATGAAGTGATGAGGTAATGAAGTGACGAAGTTGCGTCATTGAGGGGAACGAAGTAATCTTTTCATAGCGTGAAATTGCTTCGTTCCTCGCAATGACAATAAAAATCTCTATCCGTTTATATCAGTCGTATCCGTGTCATCAGCGTTCTATTCCTTCTCTTTATCAAACAGTTCTTCCTTTGGAACTACTTTAACAATCGTTTGATCTTTTAAAGTTTTTGAAATAGCATTGTAAGGAGCAGTTACTACCACATCATCTTTTTTCAACCCTTCTTTTATTTCGATGTACGTGTTATCCTGTATCCCGGTTTTAACCAAAGTTAAAATTGCTTTGTTGTCTCTAATGACAAAAACGCACTCACGCGGTTTACTATCTTTATTGGTGGCTGTTTCTTTTTCTTCGGTAGGTTCACCCGGCCTGCTCACACGTTTTTCGCTGGCACGCTTTGTTGTGTCGCGTGTGGTAACTGCTTGTATAGGTAATGACAGCACATTGTCAACCTGCTTGGTGCGGATATCCACAGTAGCCGACATGCCAGGACGAAACGGACTCTCTGTTGGTTTATCCGCAGGAATCAGGTCAGCATACGACTCATGCAAAATTCGAATCTTCACAGTAAAATTTGTAACCTGGTCGGTGCCGCTTATACCTGAAATATTTGCAGAGTTGGCAACTTCTGTTACAAGGCCTCTAAACTTCCGATCAAGATAGGCATCCACTTCAATATCCGTAGTGTCGTTTAAATGAACACGAACAATATCATTCTCACTAACGTCAACACTAACTTCCATTTCATTGAGGTTGGCAATGCGCATAATCTCAGTACCTGCCATTTGTGAGGTTCCTACCACACGTTCACCTTTCTCTACACTTAGTTTTGAAATGGTGCCCGCCACCGGTGCATAGATAGTTGTTTTATTCAGGTTTTCATTGGCTTCTTTCAATGATGCTTCAGAACTTTTAACATTGAAATCCGCAGCTGCTACACCCTGCCGGGCTGCATCCACTTCGCTCTTTGCCACTTCCCATGCAGATTTTATTGACTCAAAATCCGAAGAAGAAATAGCACCATCATCAAATAGTTTTTTGTTGCGATTGTATGTTGCTTCCGCTTTTACAAATTGCGACTGTGCCTGCACCAATCTTGATTTACTGCTTTCATAATTAGCACGCGAACCATTCAAAGCGGCCTTTACACGATCCATATTAGAAACATAAATTTCAGGATTAATGCGACAAAGTAATTTCCCCTTTTCAACGGGATCGCCTTCTTTAACAAACATCTCCACAACTTCACCCGAAACATCAGCACTTATTTTTACTTCTACCTCGGGTTGTACTTTACCATTGGCTGAAACTGTTTCAACAATACTTTGCATAGTAACTTCTCCAGTACTCACTTTAACAGCGTCATTGCTGCCCAGCCAACCTGCACTTTTTGCAATTGCGAGCAATACAATTACAATACCAGCTGCAATGCCAATGTTTCTCCATAAATTTTTTTTGCCCGCCATTGTAAGGTTTATCGTTTAGGGTTTATAAAATCGTTAAATCCGGAAGCTCAAATTATAATGTTAACGGTTTGCCGGAATAAAAATCTAGAATTTTTATACGGAAAATAAAATCATATTTCGCTTGTAACACATCTGTTTCAGCTTTGCTGAGATTGTTACGTACGGTAAGAAATTCGACAGAGCTTAATAAACCTGCATTAAATTTTTTCTCAGCGTAAGTAAAAGATTCTGCATATGCCTCTTTGGTTTTTTGTGCTGCTGCATATTTCTTTTGCCCTGCCAATGCATCAGCATGGGCTTGCTGTATACTTTTGAATAATTGATTGCGTATTAACTCTGCCGAATATCTTGAGTTTGCAAGATTTAGTTTGGCTCTTGTAACATTGGTTTGCGTTGACCATCCATTAAAAATAGGAATGTTTAAACTGAAACCAAATGCTTTATTAAAGTTATTATCTAACTGATTGCTAAATGGAGTGCTTGAATAATCGTAACTATAGGATGCGGTTAAAACTGTGTCGCCACCCGATGTAAAACCTGAAGGAAGATAACCATCGAATGTAGGATTTCCGGCAATTTGTTGGGTTGCACTTGAGTAGCCCGAATTTAAGGAACCAAAAATTGTTAATGTGGGAGAATGACCTCCACGAGCAATTGATAAACCTTTTTCAGCTGCTTGTACTTTAAGATCAGCACTTTTTATCTCAGGCAATTGTTGCGCTGCAGAAAAAATTGATTGAGGTGTTTCGCTAAGTATACTCAGGTCAGTAATATCTGACTCAGGAACTGAAACCTTTAATGATGTAACACTATCCAATTCCAGCAACTGAGCTAAACTTAGATAAGCGTCATTGAGTTGGTTTTCTGCTGTTACCTTATTAAACTCTTCATTAGCCAACTGAGCTTCTGCATCTAACAAATTTGATTTGGTTAATGATCCCGCCTCTGCTAATAATTTGGTACGACTGAGTTGTTTAGAAAATTCGTCTACACGATTATTGGTAGTGTTTAAAAAATCTGATGAATAAAGAATTTGTAAATAAGCTGAAACTACATTTAAAGAAATATCATTCCTTATTTTTTCCAAATCAAATTTGCTGGCCATATAATTAAGCTTACTCTGGCGCAGTGTATTTTGCAATTGAAAACCACCAAACAGCACAACATTACTACTTAATGAAAGGCTATTAGACCTTATACCTGCTGTTGTGAATTGGTTAGAAAAAGGATCGACTGAACGACCATAATTATAATTATGACTTGCACTTGCATTAACAGAAGGGATCATGTTTGTTTTACTTTGAAGCAAGGTAGCATCAGAAAGTTCAACATTAATTTCACTTTGTTTAATACTTATATTATTCGTTAATGCATAATTAACACATTCCTGCAATGTCCAGATTTTTTGTGCTTTTGATAAATTAACAACCAGTAAAAAAACAAAACCAATCAAAATGGTTTTTAGCGCTTGTGTTGATATCATAATCCAATTTAGAGGGAAAGCAAAAGTAAAAAACTATCACTAAGTACTGAACTAAACTTTGTGTGATTAACTCAGAGTTAAATTCAGAATTACAATTTAAAACTATCGTTTAAATAATTTAGTTATACCCCTTGACAATAAAGACAAAATCAGTCAACTTTTTTATTTGTGATGGACGATCGAGGCTCTTCAAATTTTTTCCGGACGCAATCAATATTTTCTGCTCTTCCATCGAGTTAAGATAACTTGCAATCTGTTTACTTTGAATGGCGAACGATGCACCCTCAGCAACGGTGTTTTTTCCACTCACCATTCCAATTAGGTTTCCTTTATTATCGAACAATGGTCCTCCACTATTGCCGGGATTAACGGGAATCGATACTTGATAAGCCGTTGTATCTCCTTCAAAACCAGTGTAAGAACTTATAGAACCTTCACCGTAAACCATTTCTTCTCTAGGATATCCCAATGTAAAT
>JANNXV010000262.1:0-1517 GCA_031409815.1 Bacteroidota bacterium | reverse complement strand
ATGAGTCATGAAATAAGAACTCCGTTAAACGGTTTGATTGGTCTTGCAGATTTGTTGCGTACTTCCGGAAAGTTAGACCCGCAACAAATTAATTACATAAATAAAATTCTACAAAGTGGGGAGACATTGTTACAAGTGGTGAATGATGTGCTTGATTTTTCAAAGATTGAAGCAGATATGATGCAATTGGAAAAAACTCCGGTCGCAGTAGAACACATTATCAACGATTCGATTGATGTGCTGTCGATAAGAGCAAGGGAAAAAGGATTGCTATTAAAACATTTTATCAATCCAAATGTGCCCCGTGTTATCAACAGTGACAAAACAAGATTAAGACAGGTATTGATTAATTTAATTGGCAACGCAGTTAAGTTTACCAATGCAGGAGAAATTGCTGTGCATGTAAAATTATTGGAAGAACACAGCCAGGAAATCGAACTGCAGTTTGAAGTGCGTGATACAGGTATCGGAATTTCGGCTGATCGTATTGAAAATATTTTCAAGCCATTCAGTCAGGCTGAACGAACTACCTACCGCAAATTCGGAGGAACAGGTTTAGGTTTAACCATCAGTAAACAAATTGTAAATCTGATGGGCGGGCGTATTTGGGTGGAGAGTAAACCAAATGAAGGTTCTGTTTTTTATTTTACGATAAGATGCAACAAAGCCGAATTGCCAAATGCTTTTGCAACTCCTAAAAACCAGGTGCGCGAAAACATTTCTATTTCAAGAGAATTTCCGTTGCGGATTTTAGTGGCTGAGGATAACGACATCAATCAATTGCTGGTGAAAAATATTTTAAAGCAATTGGGTTACGAAGCCACCATGGTGAGCAATGGATTGGAAGCACTGAATGCAGCACGCAAAGAAAAATTTGACATTGTATTAATGGATGTACAGATGCCGGAGCTGGATGGATTAGAAGCAACACGCGCCATACAAAAAGAAATTTCAAAAGATAAACAGCCCATCATTATTGCAATGACTGCCTTTGCAATGGACGAAGACAAGCAACGCTGCCTCGATGCAGGTATGCAGGATTATATTTCAAAACCTATATTAATAGAAGACATACAACATATCATTATGAAGTGGAGCAATATACAGGGAAAGAAAAATGATGAAACAACATACTTCGAAGAGGTTGAATTAATTGATGCAAATGCGCTGAGTAGATTAACATCAATAGCCGAGAATACCGATGTTGGATTTCTTACACAGGTTATGAATATGTTTTTAGCGCAGGCTCCACAAAGCATAGCATTGATCATTGATTCGTACCGTGCGGAAAATTATACCGCCATGTGGCAAAGCGCACACAAATTAAAAGGCACCTGCATTAATATGGGAGCAAAACGCCTTGGAGAAATCTGCAGGCAGATTGAAATAAAAGGCAAGAATATGCAGTTGACAAACCTGAAAGAATATGTTTCGGAATTAGAACCCGTGTATAAACTCACTGTAGATGCTTTGCAGGAGAAGACTACTTTTAATTGAAATCATATTGACATCTTTCA
>JANNXV010000261.1:0-5323 GCA_031409815.1 Bacteroidota bacterium | reverse complement strand
AAATCATCAATCAAAACGCCAATATAAGCATCAGAACGCTTTAAAATAAATTCTGCTTTTTCTTGGATTTTATTGTGCGCATTGATACCAGCCATAAGTCCTTGACAAGCAGCCTCTTCATAACCCGTTGTGCCATTTATTTGTCCTGCAAAATAAAGATTGGAGATAACCTTTGTCTCTAATGTATGCTTTAACTGAACAGGAGGAAAATAATCATACTCGATTGCGTATCCAGGGCGAAACATTTTGCAATTTTCTAAACCGGGAATCTCACGCAAAGCTCGATATTGTACATCTTCGGGTAATGAAGATGAGAAACCGTTTAAATAGATTTCAACCGTATTCCAACCTTCGGGTTCTACAAATAACTGATGACGTGTTCGATCAGAAAAACGATTTATCTTATCTTCAATTGATGGACAATAACGAGGACCAAGGCCTCGAATTCGACCTGTGAACATGGGTGATTTTTCGAAGCCTGTTTTTAAAATATCATGAACCGCTTCGTTTGTATAGGTAATATGGCAACTACGTTGTTCTTTTAAAACTTGTGTATCAGAATAGGAAAACTTGCCCGGAATTTCATCCCCCTTTTGTTCTTCCATTTTGGAATAATCGAGAGAGCGTCCATCGAGTCGGGGAGGAGTCCCAGTCTTCATACGGCCGCTTTCGAAACCGAGTGAAACAAGTTGCTCTGTAATACCAGAAGATGACTTCTCGCCTGTTCGACCCCCACCAAAACGTTTTTCGCCAATATGAATAATCCCATTAAGGAATGTGCCATTTGTAAGTATTACTGATTTGCTCTTAAACTCTAACCCCATGGATGTAACCACGCCACAAACGCTATTATTCTTAATAATAAGCGAGCTAACCATGTCCTGCCAAAAGTCGACATTTGGGGTTTGCTCTAACATTGTTCGCCATTCCTGTGCGAAAAGCATTCGGTCGTTTTGAGTTCGTGGGCTCCACATAGCAGGCCCCTTTGATCGGTTGAGCATGCGAAACTGTATCATGCTACGGTCGGTTACTATTCCAGAATATCCACCAAGCGCATCTATTTCTCGAACAATTTGCCCTTTAGCTATACCTCCCATCGCTGGGTTGCAAGACATTTGAGCTATTGTTTGCAGATTCATAGTTATTAGCAAAACCTTTGAGCCCATGTTGGCTGCTGCGGCAGCTGCCTCACATCCGGCATGACCAGCACCAACCACAATTACATCGTATTCAGGATAAAGCATTTTGACTTATAAAAAGGATAACAAAGATAAATAATAATCTTCCTTGGCGGTCATCCTTTGCTTCGCTCTTGGACTTTTGTCCTTGTAACCACAAAGGTGTAGAACGCCATGACACAATACACGATATAACTCATTCTTAAAAGGAATATGAAGGTCCTTTGCGTTTTCCTTAATACGTTGTATACTAATAAAAATATCGCTCTCTATTGTCTTCTTTATTGTAGAATTATCAAAGGTGATGATATCAGTATAGTTGTCGTGATTTAGGTATTGAAGATTAATTTTGTGAAGGTATTTATCATCACAAAAAATAAAATTGATGTGTTGAAGCTGATAACCTTCTGCCAATATAAGATTACTTAACCATAAACGAGCTACATTCTTATCCCTTAAAGTAAATTCTATGGCTTCTGCGAAGAACTGGATTTGTTTATCCACACTTCAAAAGTACAAATTAAAGAAATACAACTTTAACTTATTGTTGATCAGTTATTTACAACAACAACTGGTTAGCATATTTAATAGCAATGTAATTATAAAAATCTTTTTGAAACTTAAGTTAATAATACCAACCAGTAATTAAAACAAGATTCTATGAAATGTGTTCGAAACAGGTTCTACAAACGTTAAATACTCTTGGGGTAAATAGAACTATTAAAAAGTTTTATTCCGAAATATGTCCACTAGTTTTGAAATACAATTCTACAACTCTGCCGTTTTCTGAAAAAATAATTTGGTCAGCTAAATGTTTCATAAGAAACACTCCGCGACCAGTAGGCTTTTCTAAGTTTTCTGGATCGGTAGGATCGGGTAAGTTCATATAATCAAATCCGCTCCCTTCGTCCATAATTACAAACGACACTTGGTCGGATTCTATTTCATAGGAAATATGAACCATTTTATCAGGATCGTACTTATTCCCATGTTGAATTGCATTATTAACCGCCTCGGTTACGGCTACAAGCATATTTCCATAACATTCTTCATGAATGTTGTAATCGTTCTTAATTTCATCAATCAATTTCTCTACGAGATTAATACTCTCTGGTTGTGAAACGATTTGCATTTTAGCGTTTGTTCTTGCGGTGTTCATCATCATAATTAGTTCTCGATGCTTTGGAAGTACGAATTAACTAAGTTTTTGTAAAAGGTGGTGAGTGATGGAGGAATGGTTTTCAACAATTCCGTTTCACGCAATTGTAGTTTTTTATACTCTTCGAATTGGGGTGGGTTTCGATAAATGTCTTGCTTGGCTTCTGCGCTCTGTCTTCGCTCTTCCTGCTCACGTTCACGTTCTGCTTTTTCGGATTCTAAGAGGCGAGTAAGAATATCTTGTTGACGTTTTAATGTTTCCTCGGTTATACGTTTATTAACAATATCCTTTTCATTTTCTTCCATTTGTTTGGCGATCTTTCCTAAATCCCCGAGTTTTCCCTGACCATCCTTGTTGTTAGAATTGTTCATTTCTTGCAATGCATTGCGTATGGCCTCCTGTTGTGCAGCCATGCGAGCTAACTCCTCACTCATTCCAGGTTGACCTTGTCCGGGTTTTTGACCTGGCTTTTCTCCAGGTTTTTTTCCACCTTCCATTTTGCTCTTTGCATCCCTTAATTGCTGAGAAAGTTTTTCCTGCATCTTCTTTAAATCAGATGATGAAGGGCCTGGTTTGCCTTTACCCGGTTTTTTACATTTTCCATCACCTTGCTTTTGTGACATCATTTGCTGTTGCATCTGATTGAGCGATTCGCTTAACATAAGAGCAAGATTGTTAGCCGCAGTCATAATATATTGTTGGTTACTTCGTGCTTGAGGCACCAATCTGTCTTGCAAATTTATAATTGCTTTATCAGCATTGTCATTTATTATTGTGAGTTGCTCGTTAACTGAAGATTGTATTTGTATTACACGTTTGCTTAATGCAAGTAAAGAGTCTTCAAGCATAGCTGCATCATCCTTTAATTTTCTTTGATGCTGTGAAAGCTTTAAGTATCTGGGATTGTTAATATCTATTGACTTAAGGTCTTCCATAAGTGATTCCTGATCAAACGAAAATCGAATGATGTTCTCTAAAAGAGCACGCATAGCTTGCGCATCTTCTTCATTCTGTTCGGCCTCTTCAGCCTCTTGCGCTTTTTTCATTTTTGAAGCCATCTTTTCCATTTTCTCAGAGGCGCTTTTCTGTGATTTTCCGGCTTTGGATTTCTTGCCATCAGCCAATTGCTGCTCGCTATACTTCATATCCTTTTCGATCTCCTTTTGCTCCTCATCAGTATTTCCTAAGTCTTTAGGATCTTCAAGTTCCTTGTTCTTCTTTTCTATATCTTCAAGATCCTTTTTTAATTCATCAAACTTTTGCCCCAACTCCTTTTGTTCCTTCTCCAATTCTTTAGACTCAGACTTTTTATCTTCTGATTTCTCAGCCAATTTTTCTTGCTCCTTGGCCAATTTTTCTAAATTTTCAGTTGTCTCTTTTAATTTCTGTTCCAGCTTCAGTTGTTTGAATAGTTGAAGTGCGCGATCCAATTCTTTTTGCAAATCTTTGTTTTCTAACTTCATTTTATCCATCATCTCTTTCAACTGCTGCTTATCAACCTGAGCCATCATTTTCTCTAGCTCCTTCATCATCTCCTTCATTTCAGGCGACATTAGTTTCTCAAACAATTCTTGCAATTGGCGTTGCTTTTCAGCCAACTCCTCGTTTTCCTTTTTGAACTCCTTTTCCTGTTTTGCATTTTTATCGCTCTTCTCCTGAATTTCTCTTACTTTTTCTTCCAGGTCCTTTTGCTGTTTTAAAATATCTTCTACTTTCTTCTTATCCTCAAATTCAAGACTCTTTTTATTAGCCATTTCATTACTAATTTGAGTCATATCCCTTTGAAGCTTCTTTGCTTTTGCTAAACCTTCATTTAAATCATCTTTTAGCTCGTTGTTGTTTTTATTAGCGTTCTCCGCAAGTTCTCTTTCAGATGGTGCTTTAAAAATGTTTGACTGGCTTTTTGAAGACTTGTTTCCGGTTACGCCATCATTGTCCCACACTTCGAAATAATATTCCAATTCGTCACCCGGCTGAAGGTTTAAATTACCTAAATCCCAATAATAGAAAAATTGATCTTGTGTGGTATGATTAAAAGAAATATTCTCTGAGTGCATCTCTTCTGAACGAGGAATACTATCTGAAGATTTAAGGAAACGATATTTTAATTGTAATTTGCTTAAACCGTAATCATCCTTTATTAGTCCATTGAAAAAAAGTCTTTTAAAAGATGTTGAATCTTGCTTTTGCACCACTTCAATAGAAGGATACATATCAGGAATTACATTAATCGAATAATTCATCGAATCACGATTATTCAAGTAGCTATTACCTGTTTGAACTGTATAAGAATTGTTTCTTAAGAGTTTTCTGGTAATCCTAAACTGGTTGTCGTCTGCGCTTGATTTAAAAATAGTATCTAAAAACGTCATTCGAAATACAGTAGTATTTTCAGTAGTGAAGTTCCAGCTAACAAGCGTACCGATAGGCAAAATTAGGTCGCCAGTATTTAAAAGTTTTTCATTCGCTTTTCCAAGGTAAGAAGGGTATTTTAAATCGATGCTGAATTGTGTAACAACAGGATTAGGAAAAGCTTCCAAATTATATTCATCTGAATAATACCCATCGGCTAACAATCGAAATACGATGCTTTTCGGCACCTTGCGAAATGCATAATTAAAAGTAATTGTGTTTTCCTTTTCCAGCTTAAACTGATTCTTATTAATTTCAATATACACCTCCTGTGGAATTTCTGCCCCTGTGATTTTTACTTGTAAATTAAAATCATCATACTGCACAACCTCCAAACTCTTGTTAGCTATTTCAAAATTAAATGGAGCAGGTTTCTTATAGTATGTAGTGTGATTAAAAAGCCGATTGGCGCCATCAGTAATTAAACTAGGTGCTGCAATAATTATTGTGATTAATGCAAAAGCAGGAATAGCCGCATAACGCAGATACTTTTTATTACTTTGAAAATCTACAGCAGATGTAAAAGGAACAGGTTTTAATTCTGCACTTTTCTGATTAATACTGGCATGAATCA
>JANNXV010000260.1:0-7293 GCA_031409815.1 Bacteroidota bacterium | reverse complement strand
TACAATACTAATTTCAAATTCAACTAAAAAAAGAGGCTGTATTTTATACAGCCTCTTTTTTTTGACCATGTCGCAAATATTCAGATTTTAAAAACAGAGAAAATTTCATTTTATTTATTTGCTAAAACATATCTTTGTACCATATTAATTTTTCGATGACCACAGTACTAAGAAAGAGAAGAAAAAGAGTTGGTGAATCAGGAGAACTTCCAGCAGTCCCATTTGAGACCAATTGGAAAATCAGCCCCAACATTAAAGAAGAAGAGCTGGAAAATTTAATTACAGCTATTCATTCCAATTACAAAGTCTGGGATCTTGAATTAAGTTTAGAATATCCGCAAAAGGTTTATGAAACCAGGAAAGAGTATATGGAGAAAAGCACTCCTTTAGAAAAATTCCAAAAAGAAATTAACGAAATTCAACTATCGCTTTGGCATCGTTTGATAGGTATCAGGTCTAACAAGTATTCGTCAAGAGATATTGCAAATACCGCTATGTTCTTGCTTTTACTAAAAACGCACCCTACCAGGTGTCCAAAAGAAAAAGAATACCTCAAGTTTTGATTTTTTGCTTGCGAAATAGCAGGTATTGGATTACCCCCATACAAAAACAAAATTTTTCTTTTTTTATAAGTTATTTTAATCGAACTTTGTTCATCTGCCATGCCTGATGCCCTAACGAACCTGGGAAAAGCCGTGGTAAGCCAATGGCTTTTTTTTATGCACTTGAGCCAACCCGAATGCTGAATTTAACTGAACAAATAAATTTATTGCATTTTAAATAGCACTGTTTTGAATAACCTGCTGTTTGAATCCATTACATCTAAATAATAAATCCCATTTTCAAATTTCGATAAATCAATAGCTATAGATGAGTTAGAATGAATTAGTTCCATCTCTAGCAATTTCCTTCCTGAAACATCATACACTTTTAAATCTGCATCATGATTAATTTTATATCGCAAACTAAAAACCCTACTGAATGGATTTGGCTGAACATTAAAATCATTTGAATTAGTGTAGCTATGCAACGATACAGTTAAATCAACATCGATAAAACAGGTATCGGTTTTAAAATTAAATCCCTTGCTATTGTATGCCTTTAGTGTAACAGGAAAACATCCTGGAGTTGGATAAATAATTCCTGAAGGATTTTTAACCGTAGAAGTTAACGTGTTTGATCCTACAAATGTCCACTCCCACGAAGTTGGGTTATTATAGCTATTGTCAAAAAAGTTAACCACTCCATTGATATTTATATGTGTGGTGTCAGCCGAAAATTTGGCAATTGGAGCTCCAATACCATTTAAAATATTGATTGTATAATCTTCGGTTTGCCCAAAAGCATAGCTTGTGCATGGATCAATATTCGAATTCACATAACTGGCACAACGAACACGCATTCTGGTTGGACCACCATATGCGCTTGCGGAAAGTGTACTAAAAATTGTTGACACCCCCGGATTAACAGCATTGCTTGAAAGCACTTCTGTGGTAGAAAAAACTCCATCCTGATTGTAATCAACCCATACTTTATAATACATTGCATTTACTTCATTGAAATCAAGAGTCAATGTAACATTGGCTCCTGCATTGTAGGTTGCAACAAGGTTAGTGTAATCAACATAAGCTGGCTGCCCTAAACCACCTGTTACATTGTTAATTGTTCCCAGTGAAACACGTTTAATGTAGTCGCCCTGCGCAGTTCCTGTAGAATAAACAGGGATGCAATAGCTACCGGTATCGCACAGCAATGCAGGGCTCACGGTTACATTTCTACTAACTGAATCTAGGCAACCGTTATTATCAGCAATTAAAACAACATGAAATAAACCGGTTACAAACGAACTAAAGTAATAAGCATTTCCGGTGGCCTGTATTTGATAATTGTTAAACCACTGATAATTATAATTGCCCATTTGCATTTGATCAGTAAAAATGGCAAGATCATTAATGCACATGATGGTATCCTTGCCAATATATATTTGAGGAATTGCACTAAACTGAATATTGACCGATGCTGTGGAAGAAACTCCACAGTTATTAGTAACTGTTACAGTATAAATTCCTGCACTATTAAACAGAGCTACCTGCGATGATTGCCCATCAGACCATATAAAGGACGAGCCCTGATTTCCTGCATCAAGGTTAACAGTGTTTCCATTGCATGAATTGATAGTTCCAGGAATTGAAATTACAGGAGCACTGCAAACAACATTTATGGAATCGCAAACAGATATATTTCCACAAGTATTGGTGGTGATTAGGCACACATAATAAATGCCTGGTGATGAATACAAATGTGTAGCTGTTGGAGTATTTGCGGTACCTCCATCACCAAATGTCCAGTTGTAAAATGAGGCATTATGACCATAGTTCACATTTAAAGAAAGCAAATTGGTAGTATAATTATAAGCTGACGGTTGTCCAGTACAAGGCACTACAACAGGAGCGGAATAAGATTTAGTTCCGCATGGCGTTGATACAACCAAAGTAACATGGTAAGTACCCTGAGAAGGGTAAACGTGCGAAAGCGTATCAGTATAAAAATTGGCACTGTCGCCATCTCCAAAATAAATAATGGCTGTGGTATTTAATGTATCCCAAATACCATAATCAGAAATATTATTAAAAACAATTCCTGCCACACCATTTCCAAAACCAGTATTATAATTAACCGAAAACGAAGGTGAAGGATCAATACATAAATCAGGTAACACTTTTAAAATATGAATGTTTCGATTGGTTGCGCTATCAGCACTCGCTGCGATTAAAAATGTGCCATCATCTGCAGGTTTGAACGACCAACACGTTTCCTTAAAATCTTTATAGCGATATCGCTGGCGTGCCACAATTTGTAGTGATGTATCTAAACGAATTAATTCCAGTTGTGCATAACCAAGCGTATTGTAAGCACTTCCGGCTAGTATAAAACCATTGCTACCTAATGAATAGATTCCAAAAGGCAGTATCTCATTCGTCAATAAAGAGGATGCAATTGAATCACCGTTGAGATTTGTTTTGATGATATAAATATTGTTGATTGCATTGGAGTCCTGAAAGTGAGTTAGTACAACATAATTATTGTCAACGCGTAATACATCATCTGCTATTGCTTGTAAACTTGTTGCTGTTGATGGATGTCGATAAAATTTTTGCCATTGGAAAAGAAAATTCTTGTTTCGCTTAACTAATGAGACTCTTTTCTGTTGCGATACTGATTCATACCCAAGTGACAGATAATTGGAATCCACATCCTGAAACATATCAGCATGATACAATGCAGTGTTATCGTTACCACCGAAAATATAAGAGTAAGAATTGCTTGAATCTAACACTGAAACAATTCCATTGGCAGAAGAAATTCCAAAAGAACGATGAGTGGTGAGTAACCTGCTTTTTAAATCAAGGTTTAAGCGGCCATCAGCAACATCCCAACAACAAATACCACTGAAAGTTTGAAAATGGGTATTTAATAAATTTCCATCTAAATCAATTTTAACAAAATACACTTCTTCGTCATAATTTGTTCCTATAACATTGTAAGTACACAATATATTAATGTTGCTATCCGGCATCTGAACAGCATCAGTAAGAATCTCATAATAAATTGGTAAATCAACCTGCTTCTCCCATATCACATCGCCATCGTAACTTAGTTTCTGCAAATAAAGATTAGTGCCTGTTGTAGTATCAACCACATTGTAAATTAACAGCAAAGACGAATCGATAGTCTGCAAAAAAGTTGCTTTCGAATTTGAAACAATTGGAAACGTAGCTTTCGAACGAAATAATTTTCCAAAGGTTGATTGTGCTGTTGAGGATAAACCTAACAAAAGTGAAAATGATAAAACAAAAATTTTTTTCATAAAGCGTAAATAAATTTTATCAGTTAAAAATACTTAACTTGTAGTAAAAAAACAGTAATACAACATTACTATTTCATAATATTACAATTAATCTACTTCGGCTTTTCGCTTATTTTCAAGAAAAATCATACCCACAATAAATGACACAGAAGCAACTATTACAGGATACCAAAGCCCGGCAAAAGGATCGCCAACAGGATTGCTTGCCGTGCGACTATTTTCATACATTAATGTTGCGATAAATGGAACAAGGCCACCAAATATACCGTTGCCTATATGATAGGGTAACGACATTGATGTGTATCTTATATGGGTTGGAAACAATTCAACCAAGAAAGCAGCAATAGGGCCATACACCATAGTAACTAAAATCACTTGGAATGAAACCAATAAAATCATCATTAAACCATTATACCCATCCAACGTAATTTCCCTTTTTATTTCCGGCACTGAAGAAATGTAATTTAATTTCTTACTATAAATTATTTTGTTGACTTCAGATTGCATTGATTTATCTGTAAATATTCTTTTAATAGTGGTTGTTCTTATTGTATCTCCTTCATCATTTACATTGGTTGTTTGAAAAACACTTTGCTGATCTACCATTTCTGTTTTTATTGTTACATCAGTTAATGCATACATTTGCTTATATACTGGAAAATAAGTTAATGCAGCTAACAACAAACCTGTCATCATTATATATTTTCTGCCTACCTTATCTGACCATGATCCGAAAACAATAAAAAATGGCGTGCCAACCAAAAGAGCTATTGCAATAATATTGCGAGTTTGTACGAACTCAACTCCACAGGTCTTCTCAATAAAAGTCATTGCATAAAACTGACCTGTGTACCAAACCACGCCTTGTCCGGCAGTGGCGCCAAATAAAGCTAGCAATACCCATTTAAGATTTTCTTTCTTTCCAAAACTTTCTTTAATTGGGTTTTTAGAAATTTTGCCTTCAGCTTTCAATTTTGTGAATAGCGGTGATTCCTGCATTCGCAAACGAATGTAAATTGAAACACCAACAAGAAAAGCTGACAATAAAAATGGAATGCGCCAACCCCAATCTGTAAATGCCTCCACTCCTATTGATTGACGAATGAGCAAAATTACGCCCAACGAAAGAAACAAACCAAGGGTGGCTGTGGTTTGAATAAAGCTGGTATAGAAGCCTCGTTTACCAATGGGAGAATATTCTGCAACATAGGTAGCTGCTCCTCCATACTCACCACCCAAAGCAAGGCCTTGAAGCAAACGGAACAACAATACTAATATAGGCGCCAGGATACCAATTTTTTCATAATTTGGTATTAAGCCAATGGCAAAGGTGGAACCACCCATTAAAATAAGTGTAACCAGAAAAGTGTATTTCCTACCAACCATATCACCTAATCTTCCAAACACTAAAGCACCAAATGGACGAACCACAAACCCGGCTGCAAATGTTGCGAGTGTAGAAAGAAAAGCTACTGTTGGATTTGTTTTAGGAAAAAATTGCTCGGAAAGAATAAGCGCCAAACTTCCAAAAATGTAAAAATCGTACCATTCGATTAAGGTGCCTACTGATGAGGCAGCGATGACTGACCAAAGCGAACTTTTTTCTTCTTTCTTAATTGTCATATTTCAGAATAGCTTGCAGGAAGTTTGTAACTAATTTGATGTAGGTATTATTCTTAAAAATAATCAATAGACAAGTTGATGATTAACATGAAAGCCTCTTAAATGCAAAAAATTAAACCCTAATTTTAAAAATTATAAATTCTCTTCCAATCATTCTTCATATCTACAATTAACCAATTGTATTTGGCTGCATCATCCAATCCTTTATCTAAACGTGCAAGACCGGGTTCGCGATCGTAAAAATATTCGCGCACAGAATCGTTGTGATGAATAAACAAACCGAAACGCGGGCCACTGCCTGTGCTGGTGTATTGCATCATGGCATAATCGCCATCGGAATTTCCAGCAGTAAATACCGGACGTTTTCCAATGTGTTGATGAATGCCGACTGGCTTGCCGAGTTTGTCGTCATTGAAATTAAGACCGGCAATCTTCATTAACACAGGTGGTGTTACGGTTGTGTCATATTTCACATTGCCTGAACTTCCTACAACCTGATAAGGAGGAATTCCATATGCTTGCTCTACCCACACACGCATAAAATCAATGCCTCCACCAGAAACTATAAAAGGCTTGTAGCCATTTTTTCTTAGGTAATCTAATAAGTCCAGCATAGGTTGATACACCATTTCATTATAATGCTTTCCTGTTATAGGATGCGTGGCGGTTGCCATCCATTCCTTCACCGATTTATCAAACTCATCGGTGGTCATTCCAGCATGTGTTGCCATAGCGATTTCAATCAATGCATGCTCACCGCCCGCAAGCGCTGTTTTTAAATCACCTTCTAATATTCCTTTAAATGGTTGTTTGATTTTCCATTCGGGATGTTGCGGTGCCATTGCTTTAATACGATCAACTATAAAATACAATTGAAAGGGCAGCGGCTTCTCACTCCACAATGTTCCGTCATTATCAAAGCAGGCAATACGGTCGGCAACCGGAACAAAATCTGCACTGCCTTCTTTTGTTGTTTTGGTTACAAAGTCAATGATAGATTGTTTGGATGCGCCTTCATTCCACGAAGGGAGTGGGTCGGCAGTTGCATCAGCAATAGTTTCTGTCTTTGTTGTTTCAGTTTTTGTTTGTGGTTGATTACAACTGATTGTAAAAACCGAGATTACTGCAAATAACAGCGGTATGAATTTTGTTTTATAGTACATTATTTTGCTTTTAAGTTCTTTGAAAAAGTAACGGTCACCATAAGATGACCGTTGCTTTCTATAGTACGATTTTATTATTTACCGCCTGCGGTTTTCTGCAATGATTTCAATACATCATCAAGATTAAAAGAGGCAGCACTTTGTCGAGGTGGAAATTCTTTAAAAGTGGAAATAAAATTCCCTACAATTTCCTGTGATGGTACAGCTATGTAGGAATGCTGTAAAAACCAATCGTAATAAGTATTTGAGGTAATTTGTGCAAATTCATAGGGGTCGGTTCGTAAGTTAAATAACAACGGAACCCTGAGCGTGGTAAATGGCTCAGCCCAAACCCGCAAAGTGCCGGGATATCGTTGCTCCATAAATACCAGCTTCCAATTGTCGTAACGCAAGGCAACAAATTGAGCATCATCATTAAAATAGAAGAAATCTATTCTGGGGTCTTTTATAGTTTGCCCTGTAAGCAATGGCAGCATGTTGTAACCATCCAAATGCACCTTGTACGTTTTGCCTCCTACCGTATAACCTTTCAATAATTTTTCTTTCACATCAGGCACGCCTGCAACAGCTAAAAGTGTTGGCATCCAATCAAGATGTGAGATCATATCGTTAGACACCGAACCTGCCTTGATATGACCC
>JANNXV010000259.1:0-19207 GCA_031409815.1 Bacteroidota bacterium | reverse complement strand
ACAATTACCACTGGTTTAGCTGTTAGTTTTTAAACAAAGAAATAACTATAAAACATTTCCAATATTCAAAAATGAAAAGTGAAATTCGGGAAATTAAAATCATTATTATGGTTGTTATATTGACAACTATCGCCAATGGTAAAACATATAGTCAGCCAAGAGTTGAATTCGGACCATATGCAGGAATTGGAATTAGTTATTTAATCTCAACCGGAGCCGGAAATAATATAGGTGGAGGTATAAAAGGTATTGGGCTGGAATATCATGTGGGAGCCATTGCTTCAATAAAAATTAATAAATTATTGTGCTTGATGCCTTCTTTATCTTATGCAAGAAAAGGCATCGATAAACAAACCAATGCAATTGGTATTCCCGGTGAAAAAACAGATTGGAATGTTAAGTTAAATTATCTTGATTGCTATCTCCCTTTGGCATTTCAACTCAATAAAACAGTTTACCTGCAAGTCGGTTTGCAAGGCTGCATTCTAGTAAATACTGATGGCTACGCTTCACCTGAGTCAGGTATTATTATAGATCCTAAAAATTATGACAATGGTTTGCTTCTGGGCACTGGTTTTAAGTTAACCAGTGGTTTGAGTTTTGATTTGATGATGAAAATTGGTTTCAACAGTATTACGCTTGACTCAGAGCTCCACCAGGATCTAAACATTAACCAGGACCAGAAATTGCATTATCAAAGTTTTATTCTATCTACCGGAGTATATTATTTAATAGGACATAAAAAAAAACACCTCTAACCATTAACCAGCGAAAAAAAATAGTCCTTTGCTTTTTAAACAAAGGACTATTAAAATTTTAATTAAAAAATTGTCAATGTACTACCATAAGTTTGCGTATCACAATTCCCTGATTGGTGTAAACTCTAACAAAATACAATCCTTCGTTAAAAGAAACGCATGATAAAGTAAACGCATTCGCAGCTACTTTTTCAAACTGTGATAAATACTTTCCGTTTATATCCATCAACTCAATTCTATCTACCATTAAATTGGAACCTAATTGAATTGTAACAATATCGTTAGCCGGATTATTAACTATAAAAATAGCGGAAGCTCCATCAACTTCATTAATACCTACGTTGGTCAAATTAATAGTAGTAGAAGTGTTAGTGCAACCATTGGCTGCAGTTACAACCACATAATATAGTCCGTTTTGTGATGGATACCAACTCTGTAAAGTATCATTAAGGAGTAAGCCTCCGTTAAGATACCATTGATAGTGAGCAGCGGCCGGATAAACAGTTAATAATCCTAAACCTGACGAATAGGTTATATTGGCTACCGGCCCAGCATTACTAAAGGGAACTGATGTACTCCAGAGGGTACTGGTTAAACTTCCTCCTAAATTATTTCCGCTTAGATCAGTGATAGAATTGCCGCTCCCTTCATTAAACCGCCAGTAACCCACCAATCCGGTTTGCATTGTTGGATCAATTTGACGATTCCTGTTAGAATCAATTTCAGCTTTTGTTAAAGCACGGTTCCAGATGCGCACTTCATCAATCTTTCCATTCCAGAAACGCGTGCCGCCAGCATCATAGGCCAGTTTGCCGATTCTTACATTATATGCAGAAGAATCATAAATACTTCCTTTGAATGCAGCAACGCCATCAAGACTTCCATTTACATAGCATTTTAAAGTATCTCCATCATAAGTACCCGCCACGTGATACCACGTATTCACGTTTAATGGCGTTGTTCCTATTACAGGTCTCCATCCAACATGATTTCCTAAAGTGTCGGTACCGGCAATATTAAAGTTAAGTAAACCCGTAGTGCCACCTGTAGTACCTGATCGTAAAACGTATCCTTGTTCACCGTAAGCCCAGCCATGATGGCAAACGATGGAATTGGCAGAAGGAGTAACAGCCGTTGTAAAAGCTGCGGCATTAACCCATGCTTCAATCGTTATTTCATTTGTGAAAACCAGCAATGGATTAACGGGAATGTTGGCATACGAAGAATTTCCGTTAAATGTAAGTGAATTTGTATTAGGAATGCATTGAGAATAAACATTCGCATTGATTGCAATCAAAATAATAAGGGTAATGATTTTTTTCATTTGTGTTAGTTTTGTTTTGACGTTTCAAAATTAACAATTGACAAGCTAACTTGAATAGATTAATTCAAACATTCGAAAAAACTCGTTATTCTTAAATTCCCTCCAGCCTTAGCCTCAACAATAAAATACTACCTTCGCCCACGCAAAAAATGTTTTGAATATGAACTATGATCTGATAATAATAGGTAGCGGTCCCGGAGGATATGTAGCTGCCATCCGCGCTTCTCAATTAGGAATGAAAGTTGGTATAGTGGAAGCCGCTGAATTAGGTGGAATTTGCTTAAACTGGGGTTGTATCCCAACCAAAGCATTGCTTAAAAGTGCTCAGGTTTTTGAATACCTGCAACATGCAAAAGATTATGGTATTGAAGTGAATGGTTTCAGTGCAAATTTTAGTGCAATGATTCAACGCAGCCGTGAGGTGGCAGGGGCCATGAGCAAAGGAGTTCAGTTTCTTTTGAAAAAAAATAAAATAGATGTAATAGCCGGTTGGGGAAAAATAAAACCCGGTAAAAAAGTAGAAGTAACCGGACCTGATGGTGCACAACAAATAATTGAGGCAAAAAATGTAATATTAGCAACAGGTGCTCGTAGCCGCGAATTGCCCAACCTGAAACAGGATGGAAAAAAAATTATCAATTACCGCGATGCGATGGTATTACCAACTCTGCCTAAAAGCATGATTGTGGTTGGATCAGGAGCGATCGGTTGCGAGTTTGCTTATTTCTATCATTCATTAGGAACAAAAGTTACCATCATAGAGTTTTTACCAAATGTAGTTCCGGTTGAAGACGAAGAAGTGAGCAAGCAATTGGCACGTTCGTTTAAGAAATCAGGAATTGAAATCATGCTGGAGAGTTCAGTGGAAGCTGTTGATACCAGCGGTGCCCTTTGCAATGTAAAAGTGAAAACCAAAAAAGGCGAAGAAACTTTACAAGCAGAAATTGTTTTATCTGCTGTGGGCATTACACCCAATATTGAAAATATCGGACTGGAAGAAGTAGGCGTTATCACTGATAAAGGTAAAGTACTGGTGAATGATTTTTATCAAACCAACATACCGGGCGTTTTTGCCATTGGTGATATTGTGAAAGGACCTGCTCTTGCACATGTAGCATCAGCAGAAGGGATTACCTGTGTAGAAAAAATTGCCGGTCTGCATGTGGAACCCATTAATTACAATAACATTCCGGGATGCACCTATTGCCAACCTGAAATTGCATCGGTGGGTATGACAGAAAAGGCAGCTAAAGATGCCGGCTATGAAATTAAAATTGGCAAGTTTCCTTTCAGCGCAAGCGGTAAAGCAAAAGCGGCCGGTGCTGCCGATGGTTTTGTAAAAGTGATTTTTGACGCTAAGTATGGCGAATGGTTAGGTGCGCATTTTATTGGTGCCAATGTAACTGAGATGATTGCTGAAGTAGTGGTTGCCCGCAACTTGGAAACAACGGGTCACGAGATCATTAAATCAATACACCCCCACCCTACCATGAGCGAAGCCATTATGGAATCTGTTGCAGCTGCCTATGGAGAAGTGATACATATTTAGTTTTAAATGCGGAACTAGGAGTACAATCCTTGTGAGAGCTAAATTGCTCTTGCTTGAAATACTAACATAAGTATTGCTTAAATCTTCCATTTACCGTTTTTATCTCAGACAAGTTATTATTAGAGGTTAAAAGTGTAATTAGCATAGAATAATACGCTACTATTTGAGTGAGCCAATAAGTAAATAGCTTGCATTTCTATAAATATGTTACCTTTGTTTTGTAATGAAAAAGGCGGCATCTATATTGCTTTTATTTTTATTCCTGATTGCAAATTCAGGACTCGCCTTATCAATGCATTTTTGTTGTGGAAAACTTGCTTCAGTTGGTGTTTTTGGCAACGAAAAAAACTCATGTAAGTGTGGTAAGAAAGTAATGAAACCAGGTTGTTGCAAATATAAAATCGCACACCTAAAAGCTAGTGACGAGTTAAACAAAACAAATCAGGCGACTTTTAATTGTACTGTTTTCAATCTAAATAATTTACAGCAATGCTCAATTGAACTTTTGCCTAATGTTAATTTTCAATATTTAGTTTTTCATTTTTATCATCCACCGCCTTATAAACCCAAATCTCCAATTTATTTATTGGACGGGGGTTTCCTTATTTGATTAATTAAGTTTTTTAAGTCGTGATTGTCACACGGCTGTTATTGCTAGTGCCCATGGCTCGAGCGCTTAAATTACCTTATCATAAAATATTATCAGTTCTAATCTAAAATATAAATCAAAAACAAATGAAAAAATACTTCTACTTATTACTTGCTTTGACATTCGCTTTTACGATTTCTAAAGCACAAATTCCAAATGCCGGTTTTGAAACATGGACAAACATGGGTACTTATAATAATCCTGACTCATGGGATTGCCTGAATAGTATGACATCGGGCATGAGTGTTTATACTTGTCAAAAAGGAACACCTGGCAATCCGGGAACTTCTTACATCAAACTTACCAGTAAAACAGTTACAGGAATGGGAGTTATGCCTGGCATAGCGGTATGCGGAACATTAGACCAATCAACTATGCAACCGCTTTCTGGATTTGCATTTAATCAACGTCCGGCAAGTTTAACCGGCAAATGGCAACACATGATTTTTGGTAACAGTCAGGGTTTTATAGATGTTCAATTAACCTATTGGGATGCCGGATTGCAAATGAGTATGCCTGTAGCAACTGCACATCAAACCTTATCAGGTATGGCAATGAGTTGGGCTACTTTCACTATTCCATTGACATACGTTAGCAACAATACACCTGATAGTTGTATCATTATTTTATCCGCTAGCGGAAGCAATCCCGCTAACAACGATTATTTATGGGTAGACAATCTTTCTTTTACAGGAACTGTTGCCGGAATTAAAACGAATGATTTTTCTTCAACTATTTCAGTGTTTCCTATTCCAGCTGTTAATGATATAACCGTTAATTTATCTTCCTTAAAGGAAAAATATGTAACACTTCAGATAAGTGATATGCAAGGCAAGTTAGTAACACAACTAAATAAAATTGAAGTATCTGCAAAAACATCAATTGATATTTCTGCTTTACAAAAGGGTAATTATATGTTAACCGTTATAGCAACAGAAGGAACAGGAACAATCAATTTTATAAAACAATAAATTCAGATAAAGTGCTGCATAATTTAATGCAGCACTTTTTACAAAAGTTCAAAATGAAAAAACAATTTCACTTATTCATCGCTTTGATGTTCGCTGCTGCGATTTCCAATGCACAAACTACCGCTTATCAATTTGTTGGTGCAGATTGCAACGGCAATATGCACGATTTGTTTGCAGATTTAGATGCAGGAAAGGCGGTGGCACTTCATTTTTACATGCCTAACTGTGGTTCTTGCCCTCCTCCCGCTCAGGATATTCAAGCAATGGCGGATCAAATTAATGCCACCCATCCGGGTATGGTTAAAGGTTATGCTTTCCCATTTCAAAATTCAACTGACTGTGCTTATTCTCAAAGCTGGGTAAATTCCAATAATTTATCATCACTGTTTGTACCCATGGACAGTGGCGCATATCAAGTAGCTTATTACGGTGGATTTGGCATGCCTACAGTGGTTTTATTAGGAGGAACTGATCACAGAGTAATGTTTTCAACTTTGAGTTTTACATCAAGTGACACAACCATAATGAGAGATTCAATTTTAGCACTGTTTGGTGCTACAGGTTTTAACGATTTGCCAGCAGAAGTTAGTGCTTTTAATGTTTTTCCAAACCCTGCAAATAAAGAGGTAAGTATAAAAATCTTTATAAATCAAGCATCAAATCTTTTAATTGACATTACAGATATTTCAGGTAAACAAGTTGCTATCATTTTAAATGAAAAAGAAAACGGTCTATTTACTAAACAATTTAATATCGAAAATTTGTCAAACGGCAATTACCTTGTTCGTTTGCAGACAAACGGAAAAACTGTTACCCAAAAAATAACAGTCAATCATTAAGAATGCGAATTTTCAAATATATAATATTAACATTGGTTACTTTTATAGTAACCAATGTTAACACTTTGGCTCAATCTTATTCCATAATACCCAACGATACCATTCAAATTTCAGGTGTTTTAGAAGATTTAGAAACGCTTAGTATTCAACAGCAGAATAATTCGAATGACACCCTTTTTCTTGAATGGAAAAAAGTTAGCGAAAGTGTTCCTTTGTTTTGGGATGCTTCTATTTGCGATAATTCTTTTTGCTATGCTTCATTAATTGACAGCGGTTACATGAACCCTGTATTTCCTGGTGATTATGGTTTACTGCTTTTACATATCACAACTCATGTTAATTACGGCACAGCAATCATTCGATATGCTGTATGGGATGCCTTAACTCCTAATTTAAAAGACACACTCACGTATATTTTACAAGTTGTACCTACAGGTTTAACATCCGCATTAAACGACAACATTCTATTGAGCATTAATCAAAATAAAATTTTCGTTAGCCAGAATCAAAATGATTTTTCTGTTTTAAGAATATTGAACATGAATGGAAAAATTATTTATGAAACTGCAATTAACGACAAATCAGAAATTGATTTGCCCTCAATACCTTCAGCACAATATTTAGTTCAACTTATTGGACAACAAAAAATATATTCTCAAAAAATTTCGCATTTAAAATGAATTTCAGAAATATTTACAAGATTGCAATAGTCTTGGTTTTATCAGCACACAATACTTTTGCTCAAAATCCATTGGCTATTCCACCAGCACTTACCGGCACCACTTTTAATCTAAATGTTCAGAACGGAACAACCCAATTCTGGCCCGGAATAAATACTCCCACTTTTGGTATAAACGGAAATATACTTGGCCCAACGCTAATCATTAATAAGTGGGATTGGGTTACCATGAATGTGACCAATAATTTAACAGGCTCAGGTAACTCAACTACTATGCATTGGCACGGGTTGCATGTACCGGCAATGGCTGATGGTGGACCTCATCAGATTATTCTACAGGGTTCAACATGGAGTCCGACTTTTCAGATGTTGAACAATGCGGGCACTTTTTGGTATCATCCACATGGCAATCTTAAAACTGATTTACAGGTATCTAAAGGTCTTGCAGGAATGATAATCGTTAAGGATAGTATTGAATCGGCCCTTACATTACCACGTACTTATGGAGTAGATGATTTTCCTGTGGTAGTTCAAACTAAAGCATTTGATGTTCTAAACCAGATTGCAATTTCTACAGAATTAGACACATTGGTATTGGTAAACGGAACTCCGTATCCTTATCTAAATGCACCAGCGCAGGTTATTCGTTTACGGTTACTTAATGGTTCATCAATGCGTACCTTTAACTTAGGTTTTACTGCTAATAAATCATTTAAAATGATTGCGACAGATGGTGGTTTATTAGATAGTGCCATCACGTTGACTCGCATCCGCTTAAGCCCAGGTGAGCGTGCTGAAATTCTTTTAGACTTACAAGGAATGCAAGGTCAAACCATATCATTGAATAGTTTCAGTTCTGAATTGCCTAATGGAATTTACGGATGCGGAAACCTAACAGGAATGGGTGGAGCAACCATTCTTGATTACAATTTAAACCCTTTAAACGGTGCCAACTTTTCAATTCTACAGTTAAATGTTGTAGCTCCAACAGTTAGTCCGGTTACAACAATGCCTACAACTTTAACTACGAACACACCGTTTACTGCATTTACAGTTTCGCGTACATTTACACTTGCACCTGTTTCTATGGGGCCAACACAAATGCTTATTGGACCTTTCGATATTAATGGTGCTGTTTTTAATATGAATGTAATTAATGTAACAACCTATTTAAATAATACTGAAAAGTGGAGGATAACAAATAATACAAGCATTGCACATCCATTTCATATTCATGATGTAGAGTTTGATATTTTAAATATAAATGGTGGAGCGGTTCCCAATTTCGAGAAAGGAAAAAAGGATGTTGTTTTAGTGATGCCCCAGCAATATGTTGAGTTTGTAACAAAGTTTGAAGACTTTGCTGATGATAGCGTTCCATACATGTATCATTGTCATTTATTGCATCATGAGGATGATGGCATGATGGGTAGTTTTATAGTACTTGACACCACCACTTCAGGTATTAATGAAAATAATTTTGAAAATAATTTTACTGTTTATCCCAATCCAACATCTGATGGTCTAAATATGATTCCAACGAACAACAAAACATTCGATGCAAATATTTTTAATTCATTAGGTGAAATAATATATTCAATTCATACCACAAACAATTGTCGACTATCAACTGCCAATTGGCCAACAGGTATTTATTTTTTACAAATTAAATTAAACTCAAAATTGTATTCTCATAAAATTATAAAAGAATGAAAAAAACAACAGTAGCCCTATTGCTTGTAGCAATAATATATTCATCATGCAGTAACAATACCAATAATAAAAATCCGGAATCATTAGTAGTGGCTACTGAAAACACCACCATCAAATACCAATGTCCGATGAAATGCGAGGGAGATACTTCCTACACCACCAAAGGTCAATGTCCGGTGTGTGGAATGGATTTAGAGAAGTTGTAAAACCGCACCGATTTTTTAATTTGAAAAATATTACCGTTTCCAAAAACAATGAATACTGAAACAAGAAAAGAACACTGGGAAAAAGTTTTCGCTACAAAAGCAGAAACGGAAGTGAGTTGGTTTGAACCATACCCCAAAACTTCTATTGCATTTTTAGAACTTTTTAATTTACCCATCGAAGCAAATATTATTGATGTGGGTGGTGGAGATAGTCACTTTATTGATGCGCTTTTAGAAAAAGGTTATAAAAATATTTTCTTACTTGACATTTCAGCCAATGCAATTGAACGTACTAAAAAACGCTTAGGTGAAAATGCAAAAAATGTAACCTTTATTGTTGCTGACATCACCGAGTTTAAACCATCAGTAAAATTTGATTTTTGGCACGACCGTGCTGCTTTTCATTTTCTAACATCAGATGAACAGGTAAACAAATATGTTTCAATTGCCGAACAAGCTATTAATACAAATGGTTATTTAATTCTGGGAACTTTTTCTGAAAACGGTCCTACAAAATGCAGTGGCCTGGAAATTAAACAATACACTGAAGTCAATTTATCATCACGATTCGAAAAATCATTTAAGAGAATTAAATGCATAAAGGAAGATCATGTAACACCTTTTAACACTACTCAAAATTTTCTCTTTTGCAGTTTCCGTAGAAATGAAAATGAAATTTAGTATTCCATTTTCATTACACATCATTCAAAATTTATCAGTTTAAACTTCTGTTTTGTGTTGTTTCTCCAACAGTAAAAAGGGAACCTCAAGCTCTTAACCCCAACAAAGCCACATTCTCCACATGCTCTGTATGTGGAAACATATCCACCGGCTGTAGTTTTACTACTT
Source organism: Bacteroidota bacterium (assembly GCA_031409815.1). GTDB lineage: Bacteria > Bacteroidota > Bacteroidia > AKYH767-A > OLB10 > JANLUX01. The sequence continues at coordinate 9,670 of JANNXV010000259.1, read as the reverse complement.
CATATTTTTCATTTAACAAACTAATGTCGCGTGCCTGTGTTGCAGGATTACAACTAACATAAACTATTCGTTGTGCCCCGCAATGCAATAGTTTGGCCACCACATCAGGATGCATGCCTGCACGCGGAGGGTCTGTAATCACCACATCCGGTTTACCGTGTAAGGCAAAAAAATCATCGGTTAATAAGTGCATCATATCACCTGCAAAAAATTCGGTGTTCGAAATATTGTTTAACGATGAATTCAATTTTGCGTCTTCAATTGCATCTGGCACATACTCCACTCCAACTACCTTTTTACTTTGATGCGCTACAAAATTGGCAATAGTGCCGGTACCTGTGTATAAATCGTAAACAATTTCGTTTCCGGTAAGTGCAGCAAAATCTCTTGTTATCTGATAAAGTTGTAGTGCCTGTTTAGGGTTGGTTTGAAAAAAAGATTTTGGTTGAATCCTGAAATTCAAATCCTCCATTTGTTCAGTGATGTAGGGCTCTCCTTTGTAAAGTTGCACGTCAAGGTCGTGCATGGTATCGTTTGCTTTCGGATTGACCACATACATCAGCGATGTAATCTGAGGAAAATTAGTTGCAAGATGATCTAACAATCCATTTAACTGTTCGCTATTGTTTTCATATACCATCACAATCACCATCAAATCGCCTTTCAACGTTGAACGAATAATTAGGCTTCGTAACAAACCGGCCTTATTTCGGATATTCATAAAAGACAAATTATGCTGCACAGCATATTCTTTAACTGCCGAACGAATAGCATTACTTGGTTCCGGTTGCAACCAACATTCATCAATATCTAACACTTTATCAAACATACCGGGTATATGAAATCCCAATCCCGGAGAAAATAATTCACCACTCGAAAACTGTTCATTGGTCAGCCATTTTTTATCCGCAAAAGAAAAATCCAGTTTGTTGCGATAATATTTTGTTTCAGCTGATGGTATAATCGGTAATACATCAGGCTGAACAATATTACCCAACCTTTGCATCGAGTCAAACACATGCTTTTGTTTAAATTGCAATTGAGCAGCATAATTCATATCCTGCCATTTACATCCGCCACAAACTCCAAAATGTTTGCACATTGCCTCCACCCTATGTGCAGATGAAACATGGCGTTTCACTACTTTTCCTTCTACATACGATCTTTTCTTTCGGGTAACCATCACATCCACCACATCGCCAGGTATAGCATGCTTTACAAAAATTACCAGTCCGTTTTGTTTGCCTAATGATTTACCATCATCTGCAATATCAATTATTTCGAGTTGTTCTAAAACTTTTCCTTTCACATCAAATGGTTTTACCGCAGAGTACGCAGTGCTTTTCGCGGAGAAACGCAAAGCAAACTCTCCTTTTCCTTTGCGAAAACCTCTGTGTTCTCTGCGGTTTATTGTATGTTGCAAATGTATTGATTAACACCTTGTATCAATAGATTCTTAGGCGCTTCAAACGTGTTTCTCTATCTTTGCGATTCAAATATTTTCTTATGCATTCAAGTCATTCCACCATCACATCAGAGCAAGCCATTGCGCTCGAACATAAGTACGGGGCACATAATTACCATCCGCTTCCGGTAGTATTATCAAGAGGCGAAGGTGTTTATGTTTGGGATGTAGAGGGTAAAAGATATTACGATTTCCTTTCTGCTTATTCTGCAGTAAACCAAGGCCATTGTCATCCACGCATTATTCAGTCATTAGTTGACCAGGCGCAAAAATTAACTTTAACATCACGTGCATTTCACAACGATTTATTGGGAGAGTATGAAAAGTTTATGTGCGATTTTTTTGGTTATGATAAATTACTACCTATCAATTCAGGTGTTGAAGCAGTTGAAACTGCCATTAAATTAGCACGCAGATGGGGTTATATGAAAAAAAATATTCAGAATAACGAAGCGAAAATTATTTTCTGTTCGGGTAATTTTCATGGGCGAACCATCTCAGTGATTTCTGCTTCCACCGATCCTGATTCAAATACAAAATTCGGTCCTTACACACCCGGATATGTTATTATTCCTTATAATGATTTGGATGCTTTGCGTACTGCAGTGGCTGATAAAAATGTGGCAGGTTTTATGGTTGAACCCATTCAAGGTGAAGCCGGAATTATAGTGCCTGATGATGGTTATTTATCTAACGCATTTGCTATTTGTAAAGAAGCTAATGTTTTATTTATTGCTGATGAAATTCAAACCGGCTTAGGTCGTTGTGGCAAAACATTGTGTTGCGATTTTGAAAATGTACATGCCGATATTTTGATACTTGGCAAAGCGCTTTCAGGTGGTGTGATGCCGGTGAGTGCAGTATTAGCTGATGACGATGTGATGATGAATATTAAACCGGGTGAGCATGGTTCTACTTACGGTGGAAACCCTTTAGCTTGTAGAGTGGCGATGACCGCTTTAAGCGTGCTTGAAGATGAACATTTGGCCGACAACTCACTTTTGCTTGGAGAAATTTTTCGCAGCGAAATGAATGCCATTAAAAGTAAATTTATTACCACCGTGCGTGGAAAGGGTTTGTTTAATGCTGTTGTAATAAATGAACAAAACGGAATTGATGCCTGGAAAATTTGTTTGGCTATGAAAGAAAATGGCTTGCTTGCTAAGCCCACTCATGGTGACACTATTCGTTTTGCTCCGCCACTTGTTATAAATGAAGAACAACTTTTAGAGTGTTGCGGAATAATTAAGCGAACGATTGAGTCAATTTGAAGATTATTTAATTTGAAGATTTAATGGAAAAATGATTCCTGAAATGAATAACATTCTCAAATTTTCAAATCCTCAAATTTTCAAATTAAATTATTTCCTCCGGATTCGGTTTTTTCATTAACCCTGCAAGTAGTAATCCCAATACAGCAGCAAAAAATAGCGAGAACAAAATTGCAAAACCTAATTGCACCGGTGGTGTCATAAATGGAGCTGTTTGCTTCATTGCTTGCTCAATCATTTCTTCACTCATTCCACGGTCAGTCATTTTTTCCAATTGCTGATTCATTTGGAAATCAATAAATGTAGGATCAATAAATTTGATGTATAAAAAATGATACACAGATCCTATCACACCGCCAATTAACCCAACCATAAATGCTTGATTAAACGCTTTACCAAATGTGATCCATCCATTACCAATTTCTTCTTTATAAGTTTTAATGGCGAAATACATGCAGGTAATTGGAATAATCAATCCCAACCATTGAATCATTTGCATAGAACCGGTGCGGTTAATTCCCGTGATGTACATCACCAAATTAAATAGAATACCCACTACTCCACTAATTAATCCGTATTTTACTGATGGTTTCATAAAGGTTTAAAGTTTGCAATTCAAAGTTCCATGCTTTAGACTTTAAAACATGGAACTTTGAACTAATTTCGTGCGTCAAAGAAAACAATTTTGCTCATCATTTTCAACTCATGTTTGTAAAAGCCATTGAAGAAGTAAGTCATTACACCCGACCCATTCATTCCATCATGCGGAGTTACGGAAGCAATAAAGTTTTTCCGGGTGCTTCCACACTGTTTTTTGTGAATGAGGAAGGAGATGCTATTACCTGCCGCCATGTTGCTGAGTTATTGCTAAAAGCGGAACATATCAACCAGCAATACCTCTTGTTTACACAGGCACGTTTTCGTTTAAAGAATGATGAACAGCACCAAGCGCATCTTGCAGAAATTGAAGCGCAGTTTAATTATGCGAAAGAAAGCATGGCTCAAATGAAAAATAATTTTGTGAATTGTTTTGACCGCATCACCAGCTTCGACTGCAAATTACACCCTGTTGTTGATCTGGCTATTATACGTTTCAAAGGATTTCAGAAAAAATTTTATAGTGGTTATGCACGTTTTTTTGATTCATCTACTTCCATCAAGCAAGGAAAATCGTTGTGTCGATTAGGGTACCCATTTCCGGAATTCTCCAACTTTCAATACAATTATCAAACAGATGATATTGAGTGGATGCGTGAAGGAAATGCTAACTCACCCTCGTTCCCTATTGATGGAATTGTTACACGACTCATTGCACAAAACGGAAAAGTTACGGGTGTAGAAATGAGCACTCCCGGCTTGCGCGGACAAAGCGGTGGACCATTATTTGATACTGACGGAGTGGTATATGGAATGCAAAGCTCCACGCGACATTTGCATTTAGGTTTTGACCTTGAAAATTTTGAAGTGCATCTGGGATCACAAACCAAACGCATTACCAACACACCGTTTTTACATGTGGGCCAGTGTGTACATGTAGATGTGATAAAAGAATTTTTAACAGAGCAGGGAGTTGGTTTTTCTGTTGGATAAAAGTAAGAATTACCCTTTTAAAATTGTTACCAGACGTTGGGTTATAGCATCCTAACTATGGCATCCTTATATTGAGATGCTGCAACCTTATATGAGTTTATGCCCCCCTTGCAGTTTTATCCAACAAGGTTTTGTGTATGTTTGTTGGAGGGAATCTAACAAACATTGAAAAAATTATGCGGCAGAGTTGCGAAAAGGAAAATCTGCCGAAACAGAAAGTGTAAACTGGCGCACAATTGGAAAGTACAATTGCCAGTGCAAGGGCAGCATTTTTTTTGTTACTTTGTTGTATATAGTTAGATCGTACCCACCATAATAAAAACCCAATGCAATGAACTTTAATGCAATTTTTAAAATGGCTCTTTTTTTTAGTTTTTCTTCTTTCTTTTTAGCAAATAGTCAAACAGTTAATCTGCATAAAAAAATAACGCTAGGTCCTTTTGGGATTTATAATGAAGCGCTATTGGAAACTGAGGACAGTTGCTTTCTAATTGCAGGGTATGAATATTTAACGGCTTCATCTTATTACTTTGTTTTATCTAAATATAATTATTCATGTAATAATGTATGGTGCAAAAAGTACAGCTATAACAATTATGAAAGATATCCTCAAATCCATCATACAGAATGGGGTGATTACCTTTTATCAACTGCTGATCCCGCTCAAAATTCAATCATAAGATGTGTAGATAAAGATGGAAATGGAAAGTGGAAGGCTATCCTTCACACAACTTTAGGTGATGGACTTACGGCTTGTACTTTTGATAACGGAGCAATCTTTATTGCTGGAAGAGGCGGGGGTGGTCCCTTTATTATAAAAACGGATACTGCCGGAAACTTGCTTTGGCGTAAAATTATTTTTCGCATTCCCGCAAATGGAGCTAATTTAGACATAATAATAAAATTAAATGAGGGTAATATGCTTTTAATTGGCGGTTACGCTCACAACTCAATTATCAAAATAGATACTTCTGGAAATAACGTATCGGGTTATGATGTCACAACTCAAGATTCTATTTCGAATTATGTCCAGTATCTTAATTTATTTAAAACCAGAACCGGTAAAATATTAGGCTCCGGGAGAGCAAATGGTGGCATTTTAATGTTTGAAATGGACACATTAGGAAATGTTTTATGGAGCAATCTAATATCTTCCAACTACGTATTAGGAGTGTTTAACTTCTCGCAATTTGATTATGGAGATATATTATTTACAACAAATGTGTATGACTCAATATCTCAATATCATGCTTCTATGATAGGAAGAGCAGATTCAATGGGTAATATTATTCAAAGTTTCGTAATAGGTTCCGATTCGGTATTCGCTCATGACAATGCTTCGATTGCAGCATCGAATGATGGTATTTATTCTTTTGCAACATTTGAACGCATTAAACCGGTTAACTCGCTCATGTATTCATATATGGCAATAATGGACACAAGCGTTAATGCATTTAACTCTTGTAATACGAGGCCGCTGATATTATATCAGAATGCAAAAAATTTAATATTAACTCCAACGGTTTATGATACAATTTCTTCCCTTTCTCCAACTTATATTAAAACCGCTCTTACAACTACTTTAGACACAACTCTTGATTCTGTGTTGTGCATTACCACAAGTGTTGAAGAATTAATTCCCAAAATTTATTCACTCAATATTCAACCAAATCCATTCAGAACTTTTCTTTATTTGAAAGGCACTAAACAAGGTGGAGAGATAGTAATTTATGATATCTCAGGAAAAATAATCCGGTTGATTAATTCCTATGATGAGGAAACAAGGCTTGACACAGGACAATTAAATGCTGGATTTTATTTAGTTAAGTACAAGAACAAAAATACATCAGTAGATTTTAAGGTTATTAAATTATAAGTAATTCCCTTACTCTAAGCATCCCTGCTGGTGTGCTACCTTAATTTCTAACAATCATGTTCTTTACAAACCACCCCTGCTGTCGCCATCGTCCACGCTGGTGTGCTAAACCCTTCCTCCGTGCTTGGCGTCTTCGCTAACCATGGAATGAAATCTAAAATCCTTTCAACACCATTTCAGCCGCTTCCTCTCCCACCAAACTTCCAATCGCAATTCCCATTCCTCCCATTCTCACTGCACAAAAAACTTTTTGGGTAATTGGTTTTATAATGGTTGTTTTGGAAGTACCCAAACCCATTATTCCGCTCCAACGCTGTTCGATTTTGTAATTTATGTTTGGTAAAATCATTTCACGCAACAGCGTGTCTAATTTATTTTGCACTTCTTCAGTTAAACCAAATTCAAAAGTTTTTTCTTTTTCAAAATTGAGGTTTCTGCCCCCACCAAATAATAACCGGTCGCCCACATTTCGGAAATAATAATATCCTTTATCGTAATGAAAGGTTCCTTTGATTTTTAAATTTTCGATTGGTTCGGTAATTAAAACCTGTGCACGGGCAGGTTGCACTTCAAGATTTGGTAAAAGTTGTTGTGCAAAACCATTGGTTGTAATCAGCACCTGTTTCACTTTGAAATCAAAACCTTGTTTTGCTTGTATTACAACGCTGTTTTCTTCCTCATTAAATTTTTCAATTTCAATTCCATTGATAATTTCTACTCCAAGTTCTCTTGCTTTTGACACCAATGCTTTCATCATTTTACCAGTGTCAATCTGCCCTTCATAACGATTACAGATTAAATGTTGAACACCGTTAAAACCAAAATCAGCAATTTTCTCATCTGCCATTTTATAAACATCACGATGCCCTGTTAACTCCTGCAATTTTGAATTAAAAAAAGGAAGTTTCTCAATACATTGCTCATAATTAATTTTATCAGCAGCAGTAAAAACTTCATAGCCGCCCAAACCTTCGTAACCAATATTTGCATCTTTCAATAAGCTGCGCAAGCGGTTTAAACCATTCCATCTTCGCAACAACAAATCAAAAACTTCGGGTTCAGTTGAGTGTGTTAAATCATCCATCAACTCCGTTAAACTTCCAAAACAGGCAAAACCTGCATTACGTGTGCTGGCCCCGTAAGGCAAAAAACCACGGTCAATAACCAGCACATTCAAACGCGGAGATTTTTGCTTTAAAGAAATAGCCGCATTCAGTCCCACAATTCCTCCGCCTGCAACCAGCACATCAATACCTGCGAAATAGGATTGTTTTTCCCAAAAGGAGAGTTGAAACATGGGATAAAAATAATGTGATAATTTGAGAATGTGATAATTTGAAAATTAAATCTATCTGTGTCAAGAAATTACCGAATTGTCAAATTATCACATTATCAAATTATCTTTGCGCCCTCAAAAAATAAAATAAGAATATGGGATTGAAGTGTGGCATTGTGGGATTACCAAACGTAGGAAAATCAACTTTGTTTAATTGTTTATCAAATGCAAAAGCGCAGGCGGCCAATTTTCCGTTCTGCACCATCGAACCCAATATTGGGGTTATTACCGTGCCTGACGAAAGATTACAGGTGCTGGAAAAACTGGTTCACCCCGAAAGAGTTTTGCCAACCACTGTGGATATTGTTGACATTGCAGGATTGGTGAAAGGTGCAAGTAAAGGTGAAGGACTAGGCAACCAGTTTTTGGCTAACATTCGCGAAACTGATGCAATACTTCACGTAGTTCGTTGCTTTGACGACCCCAATGTGGTGCATGTGGATGGCAGTGTTAATCCGGTGCGTGATAAAGAAGTAATCGATTATGAATTGCAGTTGCGCGACTTGGACACGCTCGAGAAAAAAATTCAGAAAGTTGAGAAACTGGCGCGTGTGGGCAATGATAAAGATGCAAAGAAGGCATACGATGTAATGATGACTGTAAAACAACATTTAGAGAAAGGTCAGTCGGTTCGCTCTGCTCCTATCAGCAAAGAAGAATATCAATACATCGCTGACAGTTATTTATTAACTGCTAAACCTGTAATGTATGTTTGCAATGTAGATGAAGCTTCGGTGGTGAAGGGAAATAAATATGTAGATGCGATTAAAGAAGCTGTTAAGGATGAAAATGCTGAAGTATTAATAATAGCAGCAGCTATTGAAGCAGACATTGCATTACTGGATAGTTTTGAAGACCGCAAAGCATTTTTGGATGATCTAGGACTTAAAGAATCGGGTGTTGCAAAACTGATTCATGCTGCATATCGTTTGTTGCATTTACAAACCTATTTTACTGCAGGAGTAAAAGAAGTTCGAGCATGGACAATAACCCAAGGTATGACAGCGCCACAAGCTGCCGGAGTTATTCATACCGATTTTGAAAAAGGATTTATTCGTGCCGAAGTAATTAAGTATAATAACTTTGTAACGCTAGGATCGGAACAAGCCTGCAAAGATGCCGGCAAACTTGCCGTAGAAGGGAAAGAATATGTGGTTGAAGATGGCGATATCATGCACTTTCGTTTTAATGTGTAAATACAATTTGATGATTTGAAAATTTGAAAACGAATAAAAAACTATAAACTTTGAACCTTAAACTTTAAACTCTTAGCATGGGACGAGTATTTGAAAAGCGTAAATACAAAATGTTTGCACGATTTGATAAAATGGCAAAAACCTTTACTCGAATCGGAAAGGAAATAGCAATAGCTGTAAAATCGAGTGGTCCACATCCTGAATCGAATCCACGTTTGCGAATGGCGTTACAAGCCGGCAAAGCTGCAAACATGCCTAAGGACCGATTAGATGCCGCTATAAAAAGAGCCGTTGCAAAAGATGAATCTAACTATGAAGAAGTAATTTACGAAGGATATGCACCTCACGGAGTGGCTATTTTAGTAGAGACTGCAACCGACAATCCTACAAGGACTGTAGCAAATGTTCGTATGCACTTTAATCGAGAGAATGGAGCGTTAGGTAAAACCGGATCGCTTGATTTTATTTTTGATCGCAAAGGAATTTTTAAAATCGAGAAAGCAAACCTCAAAATGGAAGATCTAGAACTCGACTTAATTGATTTTGGTGCAGAAGAAGTTGCAGAAGACGAGGATGCATTTTATATTTATACCTCGTTCACCGATTTTGGTGGAATGCAAAAAGCATTAGAAGAAAAAGGAATTACCATTTTAAATGCTGCATTGCAACGCATTCCAAAAACACTGGTTGAACTGAATGAAGCACAACAAAAAGAAGTAATGGACTTAGTGGAGCGTATGGAAGAAGATGATGATGTGCAAGCAGTATATCATAATATGAAAGAAGAATAATTAATCATACGATTTATTATTCCATCGATTATCAGTGGTGGAGTTTTTTACTGTGTAAAATCAAAGCTCGTATTACTTCCAATCGTAACCGGATGTTTGCTCCAGGTTTCCATTGAACCGCGATGTTTTACCACAATATAAAAAC
>JANNXV010000258.1:0-5830 GCA_031409815.1 Bacteroidota bacterium | reverse complement strand
CTATGTCGAAACATATTTATCTGTTTTAGGTAATTCGGTTAATTATGTACCTGTAAATGATGGAAAAACACAGGCCTCTATTGAGGTTTCCATCGTTTTTAAACAAGCGGAAACAATAAAATATTTTGATAAGTACAATCTATTGAGTCCAATAATAGATGCTGAAAAAAGTCCGGTGTTTAACTTTTTAGATCAGCAACGAATTCCACTTCCCAACGGAAACTATCAAATGGAATTAACAATTCACGATAAAAGTGGCGATTCAAAGCCGTACACAATGACACAGCAAATTAAATTGGAATATTATCCCAATATTGTTTCTGTTTCTGACATTGAATTGTTAGATAGTTATACTAAGTCAACCGATGCAAGTGATGTTCTAATAAGAAATGGTTACAAGTTGGTTCCTTTAGTAGACAATTTTTTTGATGAGAACGCTAATCATATCAAGTTTTATGCAGAGATCTATAACACATCCGAAATAATAAGTAATGATTCATATTTACTTACTTATCATATTGAAACTTTTGAAGGCAAGCAGATCATCGAAAGTTTTAAAAGGTTTAACAAACAACCCGCAAAACCTGTAAATGTTCTTTTAACAGAGTATGATATTAGCAATTTGGCTTCTGGAAATTATAACCTTGTGGTAGAAGTGCGAAACCGGAATAATGAATTGTTGGCAACTCGGGAAACTTTCTTTCAAAGAAGTAAAATCGAATCGCAAGCTGAATCAGGTCAGCTTGATTTTAAAACTCTCGATGTATCTCAAACTTTCGTTGCACAAATAACAAATAATGATTCTCTTGCTGAGTACATTAAATGTCTTCGACCTATTTCAGGAACAGCAGAAAGTTCGTTTGCAGATAATCAGCTGGCAATATCTGATACTAAAATGATGCAACAGTTTTTTTATGATTTTTGGCAGCGTAAGAATCCTGAGAATCCTTATTTAGGTTGGATGACTTACAAGGCAGAAGTTGACAAAGTGAATGAAAACTATAGTCAATCAAGAAGAAAAGGGTATGACACTGATCAAGGAAGAGTGTATCTACAATACGGACCACCTAATTCTATTTCCCGAAATTATACAGAACCCAATACCTATCCTTATGAAATTTGGCACTATTACGTTATAAAAAACCAGCGCAACAAAAAATTTATTTTTTATAATCCTGATTTAGTGAGTAAAAGTTTCACTTTATTACATAGTGATGCAATTGGAGAAATCAATGATGCTCAGTGGCAAATGCGTCTTTATAGACGAACAGTGCAGAATACAGATTTCGATCAGGAAAGAACAAAGCAGGGTTTTGGTCAACATTCGAATGAGCAATACACCAATCCTCATTAGTGAAAATTATAGCATAATAAAATTAGTTTTGCGGGCATCAAATTATGATGCCCGCTTTATTTTGAATTGAATGAGTAAAACAAAGGTTGCAATTATTATACTTAATTGGAATGGACGCAATTATTTAGAAAGATTTTTACCTGCACTAACTAGTTTTAGTGAAGCGGCTGAAATTGTTATTGCTGATAATTTTTCCTCTGACGACTCAATTGCATTTTTAAAAAGCAATTACCCCCAACTAAGACGCATTCTACTAAATGAGAATTATGGATTTGCCGGTGGCTATAATATGGCACTTAAAGAAGTTGATGCTGATGTATTTGTTCTGCTCAACTCTGATGTTGAAGTTACCGCAGGTTGGATAGAACCAATTATCAGCCTAATGGAAGAAGACACCACAATTGTAGCTTGTCAACCAAAAATCAGGTCTTATAACGATAAACCTTTGCTTGAACATGCAGGTGGAGCAGGCGGCTTCATCGATTACTTAGGTTATCCATTTTGCAGAGGTAGAATATATAATGCATTGGAAGAAGACCATGGTCAATACAATGACTCACGCGAAGTTTTTTGGGCAACCGGTGCTTGCTTGTTTGTGCGAGCCAATATTTTTCATCAACTAAAAGGTTTTGATGAAGACTTTTTTGCTCATATGGAAGAAATTGATTTATGCTGGCGAATACATCGCTTAGGATATAAAATTATGGTTGAGCCAAAAAGCGAAGTTTTTCACGTAGGAGGGGGCACATTGCCCAAAAACAATCCACGAAAAACTTATTATAACTTTCGTAATAATTTAATGATGATTCATAAAAATCAACCGGCTCCAAAGGTGTGGTGGATTTTAATTGCGCGATTGTTTTTAGATGGATTAGCCGGTATTAAATTTTTGGTTGATGGTGATTTTAGAGATTGCTTGGCTGTGATTAAAGCACATTTCTATTTTTATAAAAATTTTAAAAAGCGCCAAGTTATCAGAAATCAATTTGTACCTGATAAGAGCCAAATTATACCTTGTATCTATCAAAATAGTATTGTGTTATCTCATTATGCCTTTGGAAAGAAAAAATTTAGTTCGCTCGATCAAAGCAAATTTTCAGGTAAGTAAAATCAAATTAAAACTCATCATCTCTTATTATAAATATCTTTAAATATGAAAATAATTTGTGTAGGCCGCAATTATGCCGAACATGCTAAAGAGTTAAATAATACGGTAGAAGAGGAACCGGTTATTTTTATGAAACCTGAAACTGCATTACTTACCCCTCGACAACCTTTCTTTTATCCCAAGTTTTCAAATGATATTCATCATGAAGTTGAGATAGTTGTAAGAATAAATAAAGTTGGAAAAAATATTGCCGAACGATTTGCTCATAAGTATTATGATGAGTTAACGGTGGGTATAGATTTTACTGCACGCGATTTGCAACAAAAATTAAAAACCAAGGGACTTCCCTGGGAGCTTGCTAAAGCTTTTGATGGATCAGCACCTGTTGGCTCATTAATCAGTAAAAGCGAATTTGAGTCAGTAAAAAGCATTCCATTTTCATTAAATATCAATGGAGTTCAACAACAAATAGGTAATTCATCAATGATGATACATTCGATCGATAAAATAATTTCATTTGTTTCAATATATGTGACTTTAAAAAAGGGTGATTTAATATTTACAGGTACACCAAAAGGAGTGAGTGCTGTTAAGATTAACGATGTGTTAGAGGCTTATTTAGGAGAGCAAAAACTATTAACGGTGAAAGTGAAGTGAAATCCTTGGTTTGTGCTATTTTATCGTCTGATTTCTGATTACTTTTGATCCACACAAACAAAGCAGATCATGAAAAAAATTTACATTTTAATAGGATTAATTTCAATAACCGTATTTGCTATAGCGGATATAATGAGTGATAATGGTACTGCCGGAAAAACAGGTTCACCCGGTGAGAATACATGTACTGGTTGTCATACAAGCTTTGCGCTAAATTCAGGCCTCGGATCAATTACAATAGCCTCGCCTAATCTTACAAACTGGGAGTATGTTCCAGGTCAAGTGTATCAGATAGATGTTACTGTAGCCCAGGCCGGTCAACCACTGTTTGGTTTCGGATTTGAGGCACTAAGAGTAACCACCAATACAAATGGGGGAACTTTAGCAAATTTAAATGCTGCCGAAACTCAGTTGAAAGTTGCAAATATTAATGGGACCAATAGAACAAACGTTGTGCACAAAAAGAATGCTGGTTTAACAACTAACAGTCATACCTTCTCATTTAAATGGACAGCCCCAGCCACCAATATTGGCGATATTAAATTTTACACTGCAGGTAACGCATCGGATAATCAAGCTGATTCTTTAAATGACTATATATATACTACAACTCAATTGGTAACCCCACTTATAACAGGTATTCAATCTGCCAAAGCAAAGGAGATTATTAGCGTATTTCCAAATCCAATTCAGAATGCGTTTACTTTTAATTTGCCTATAAGTGCTGCTAAATGTGAATTGCAAATTTTTAATATAGCCGGATCATTGATTTTTAATGAGACTAAAATTGATGTGGTAGCTTTTAATCCCATTCATGTGGAATTACCTCTAGATATAAACAATGGTATTTATTTTATAAAAGTTGTTACCGATAACAATAAGACTTTTGTGTCTAAACTTGTTGTTGTTAAGCAATAAACTTAATTTCTTTAGCTATTAAAATGAAGTTGATCCGACTCGGTTTGTTAATCAATACTCTGATGCTATTTATGGTATCATGTAAACATAATCCTGAAATAGCTATTACTCCTGAAATGAGTTTTAGTAATGATGTAAAGCCAATTATTAATTCGAACTGCACACAAAGTGGTTGTCATGGCGCAACTAATTATGAGAAGTTTCAATTGCTTACCTATGATCAGGTATTATCAAAATCCAAAACGGGTAATGAGGCTACAAGTTCTATATTATACAAAGCAATTATTGGTAAGGGAGCTGAAGATATGCCACCATCTCCAAACACACCATTGAATGAATTGCAGATAAAAAGGATTTTGTTATGGATGCAACAAGGTGCAAAAAATAATTAGCTTGATGAAGATTCGAATTTCAATAGTTATTTTGAGTTTGTTTTTGTCGGCATGTTATTACGATAATCTGGATGAATTGCATGCAGATAAAGGTCTTGTTTCTGATTGCAACGATGATACAACGGCTGTCACTTATACACGAGACATTAAACCAATTATGCTAAACAATTGTGGCTCCGATAATAGTGGATGCCATCAGGCAGGCAATTTAATTAGCCAGATTTCACTTTCTACTTATAACGATGTGAGCGCAGTTGCACTTACCGGACAGTTGTTAGGTGCAGTTACTCATGATCCTAATTATAAACCTATGCCTAATGTTGATGATAAACTTTCTGATTGTAAAATAAATAAAATATCAGCGTGGATTAATCAGGGTCTGGTTGAATAAAAGTGTTATATGAAATTTCGAATTGTTTTAACAATTATCCTTTGCAGTTTTATAGTTGATCAGTCTTTTGCACAGGATGATTTATTAGCTTTAGCTGATAAGCAAACAAAGCCAAAGAATGAATACACTATTGCTACCTTCAAATACACGCGATTAATAAATGTTCAAACGGTTGAAACATTAGGTAAAAGAACCTTAGACGTTATTATTTCTCATCGTTTTGGTAACATTAATTCTGGTGGAAATAATTTATGGGGTTTGGATGGACCTGCTAATATCAGGCTTGCTTTAGAGTATAGTTATGGAGGAAGACTGATGGTTGGTTTTGGCAGAAGCTCTTATGAAAAAATGTTTGATGGACTATTGAAGTATCGTTTGCTTCGACAAAAAGTGGACGGGTCGATGCCAATAAGTGTTACATGGCATTCAAGCATCTATTGCAACGGACAAAAAAATAGTAGTTTCCAAACACTCGGAGTAGATAAGTATCAGTATGCAAGTAGTAGACTGTCGTATGTTAATCAAATCATCATCGGACGAAAATTCTCTTCTAAATTTTCTATGCAATTGTCACCGGTTTTTGTTCATTATAATTTGGTGGATAACATTAGAGATAAAAACGACATTTTTGCAATTTCTGCAGCAGCACGTGTAAAGCTCACAAAACGTTTAGCAGTTACAAGTGAATATACTTATCGTGTTACTAAGGATTATTCATCTAGAAATTATTATGATAGTTTTGGTGTTGGTGTTGACATTGAAACTGGTGGACACGTATTTCAGATGCATTTAACTAATTCATTTGGGATAAGTGATAACCAGTTTATTCCATATACCTCATCATCTTGGAGTGATATGGGAATTAGAATCGGATACAATCTTTCTCGAGTTTTTACGTTATAGTTTAAGAATGAAAAAAACACTCTTACTGGCTTTGTTATTCCTTTTATTTAGTGAGATAAAAGCTCAGATTTTTATAAGTAAAGAATGTAGAATTTCATTTTTCTCTG
>JANNXV010000257.1:0-14354 GCA_031409815.1 Bacteroidota bacterium | reverse complement strand
CAAAACCTGTTGCTTATAAAAGGTGCTATACCAGGTCATAAAGGTTCATTTGTAACTGTGGAGATATAATCATGGAAATTGCTGTATTAAATATATCCGGTAAAGAAGCCGGCAGAAGTGTAAAATTGAATGCGGAAATTTTCGGTATTGAGCCGAATGACCATGCAATTTATTTAGATGTGAAACAGTACCTCGCTAACAGACGCCAGGGAACACATGCATCAAGAGAACGTGCTGATGTGGCACGTACTACTAAAAAGTTAAAACGCCAGAAGGGTACCGGTGGTGCACGTGCGGGTTCTATGAAATCGCCTTTGTTTAAAGGTGGAGGACGTGTATTCGGACCTCAGCCAAGAGATTATACTTTTAAACTTAACAAGAAATTAAAACGCCTTGCACGTTTATCAGCGCTTACTTATAAAGCAAAGAATAATCAGATAATGGTGGTTGAAGATTTTAACTTTGATGCTCCTAAGACCAAGCAAATGACAGACGCAATGAATAACTTGAAAGTGGCTAATAAGAAGACGCTTATGGTGGTTCCTCAGAGCAATAAAAATGTATATTTGTCGGCCCGAAATTTACAGGGTAAAAAGGTAATTACAGCAGCAGATTTAAATACTTACGATATTTTAAATTCGAACAACCTGTTGATTTCAGAAAGTTCGTTACCGATTATCGAAAGTATCTTGTTGCCAAAGTTTTAAATAAGTCAGAATAAAGTATTAAGTATAAAGAAAAATAATCATTACAATGGAAATCCTGAAGAAACCTATCATCACTGAAAAGATGAACCGTATAACGGAGAAGCAAACCCGTTATGGTTTTGTGGTGGATAAGCATGCCAATAAAATCGAAATTAAGAAAGCGGTTGAAAGCATGTATGGTGTTACTGTGGAAGCAGTGAACACAATGATTTATCGCGGTAAAGCGATGAGCCGCGGAACTAAAACAGGTTTTGTTACTGGAAAACGCCCGGATATTAAAAAAGCCATTGTTACTTTGAAGAGTGGTGAAACAATAGATTTCTTCAGCAGTATTTAATAATAGAGAAAGAGCACTATGGGATTACAAAAATTACGTCCGATGACACCAAGTCAGCGTCATACAGTAAAGAATGACTATGCTGATTTGACTGTTGGAAACCAGCCGGAGAAATCGTTGCTGGTTGCATTGAAGAATTCAGGAGGAAGAAATGATTCGGGTAAGATGACGATGCGCTACATTGGTGGCGGACATCGCAAGCAATACCGTATTATTGATTTTAAACGCAATAAGGAAAACATACCAGGAACAGTTACCACGGTTGAATATGATCCGAACCGCACAGCATTTATTGCTTTGGTGGTTTACACGGATGGTGAGAAGAGATACATACTTGCGCCTAACGGAATTAAAGTGGGTCAGAAAGTGATGGCTGGAGAAAAGGCTACACCGGAAATCGGAAACGCGATGTTGCTGAAGGATGTTCCATTGGGAACATTGGTTCACAATATTGAAATACGCCCGGGACAAGGTGGAAAGATTGCACGCAGTGCAGGTTCATATGCCCAGTTAGCCGCTCGTGATGGTAAGTATGCTACCATGAAAATGCCAAGTGGCGAAACCAGAATTGTGCTGATTACTTGTTTAGCAACAATAGGTACTGTATCAAACGGTGATCATAATAAAGTGAGTTCAGGTAAAGCAGGCCGCACGCGCTGGTTAGGTAGAAGACCACGTGTGAGAGGTGTTGCAATGAACCCGGTTGATCACCCTATGGGTGGAGGTGAAGGACGTGCATCAGGTGGACATCCAAGATCACGCTCAGGCAAGCTCGCTAAAGGTATGAAGACACGTAAGAAAAATAATCCAAGTAATAAATACATTGTCGAAAGACGCAAAAAATAAACGGTTTAAGCAATGAGTCGCTCACTAAAGAAAGGACCTTATATAGATATTACATTAGAGAAAAAAGTTTCTCTACTAAACGATGCAAAAAAGAAATCGGTGGTGAAGTGCTGGACGCGCAGAAGCATGATTTCTCCTGACTTTGTTGGTCATACGTTTGCAGTGCATAATGGGAACAAGTTTATTCCGGTTTATGTGACTGAAAACATGGTTGGACATAAGTTAGGTGAATTTGCACCTACCCGCACTTTTAGAGGGCACTCAGGAAATAAAACAGATAAAGGCGCTAAAGCACCAGGTAAGAAATAATTATGGGAGCACGTAAAAGATTATCAGCAGAGGCACGTAAGGCAGATTTGAAATCTGTGGCGTTTGCCAAATTAAATAATTGCCCAACTTCTCCTCGAAAGATGAGATTGGTAGCAGACATGGTTCGCGGTAAGCGAGTTGACCTTGCATTGAACATGCTTCGTTTTAGCACCAAGGAAGCAGCAGAGCGTTTGGAAAAACTTTTAATGTCGGCATTGTCAAATTGGCAAGCGAAGAATGAAGCAATTCGAATTGAAGATCAAGAATTAATTGTAAAGGATGTGCATGTGGATAGTGGCAGACAATTAAAGCGTTTGCGCCCGGCTCCACAAGGAAGAGGACATAGAATCCGTAAGCGTAGTAATCATATCACTTTAATTGTGGATAGTAAAATTGCTACCGGAAAGGCGGTAGAAGTAACTGAAGAATCAAATAACGAAAACAAATAATAAATGGGACAAAAAGCCAATCCAATAGGCAATCGTTTAGGTATTATCCGTGGCTGGGACTCAAACTGGTATGGTGGAAATAATTATGCTGATAAGCTGGTTGAAGACGAGAAAATCCGTAAATATTTACATGCCCGCTTGATTAAAGGTGGCGTTTCAAAAATTGTTATTGAGCGCACATTGAAACTAATAACTGTTACAGTTCATACAGCTCGTCCGGGTATCATTATTGGTAAAGGCGGTCAGGAAGTTGATAAACTGAAAGAAGAATTAAAGAAACTGACTAAGAAAGAAGTTCAGATAAATATTTTTGAAATAAAGCGTCCTGAATTAGATGCCCAATTAGTAGCAGATGGAATAGCACGTCAGTTGGAAGCACGTATATCTTTTAGAAGGGCAATGAAAACATCTGTTGCTTCTACTATGAGAATGGGTGCTGAAGGAATTAAGATTGTAGTTTCAGGTCGTTTAGGTGGTGCTGAGATGGCCCGTTCTGAACAGTATAAAGAAGGTAGAGTTCCGTTGCATACTTTCCGCGCAGATATTGATTATGCATTGGGAGAAGCATCGACAACCTATGGTTTGATAGGTGTAAAAGTTTGGATTTGCAAAGGCGAGATTTACGGTAAACGTGATTTATCACCGAACGTAGGTTCGTTAGCACAGGCATCGAAGGGAAAGAGCAACGACCGTCCTGAAAGAGGAGATAGAAGAGATGACAGAGGTGGCGACCGCAGAGGTGGCGATCGTGGTGGCAGAAGTGGTGGTGGTGATAGAGGCGGCAGAAGTGGTGGAGGACGTGGAGGAAATACCCCACGCGGTTAATTATAAATTGAATAAATAAGAGTTGATATGTTATCACCTAAGAAAACAAAATTTAGAAAACAGCATAAAATGGTTCCACGCGGAGTTGCAAGCCGTGGTGCTACACTCGCCTTCGGGTCGTTTGGAATTAAATCATTAGAAATTTGTTGGTTAACATCACGCCAGATTGAAGCAGCTAGGGTGGCAGTAACCAGATTTATGAAACGTGAAGGCCAGATATGGATTCGTGTGTTTCCTGATAAACCAATTACCAAAAAGCCTCAAGAAGTACGTATGGGAAAAGGAAAGGGTGCACCAGAATATTGGGTTGCAACCGTAAAACCAGGAACCATTATATTTGAAGCAGAAGGTGTATCAATGGAAACTGCAAAGGAAGCTATGCGACTTGCAGCACAAAAACTTCCTGTAATAACAAGATTTGTTGTAAGACCTGATTACTCAGCAGCAGCTAATTAATATTTAAAAAAAATAAATCAATGAAACAGTCTATAGTAAATGACTTAACAACTGAGGAAATTCGCGATAAAGTAAAGGAAGAGCGTGCTACTTATGTTAAAATGAAAATGTCGCACAGTGTTTCTCCTTTGGAAAACCCATTAAAGTTAAAATATAGCCGTAGGTTAATTGCCCGTATGGAGACGGAGTTAAAAAAACGGTCAACACAACAACCAGCTGTAAAATAAATCATGGAAGAAAGAGCATTACGTAAAGAAAGAGTTGGTTTGGTAACCAGCACCAAGATGAATAAATCAATCGTAGTTTCGGTTGAACGTAAAGAAAAACACCCAATGTATGGAAAGTTTATCAAGAAGACCAAAAAGTTCATGGCTCATGATGAAAAAAATGAAAGCGGTGTTGGTGATACAGTAAAAATAATGGAAGTGCGTCCTATGAGTAAATTGAAGCGCTGGAGATTGGTTGAAATAGTAGAAAAAGCAAAATAAGAAATAAGTTTAAAATTTATAGTTCAAAGGCAAAGTCGTTTACGATTAAATCTTTAATATTTAAATTTTAGACTATAAACTGATTGTAAAATGGTACAACAAGAAAGTAGATTAGTAGTAGCTGATAATAGCGGTGCAAAAGAAGTTCTTTGTATTCGTGTATTAGGCGGAACAGGAAAGCGATATGCAAGTCTTGGTGATAAGATTGTGGTGACTGTAAAGCATGCACTTCCTTCTGGAAATATTAAAAAGGGAACGGTTTCAAAAGCAGTTGTTGTTCGAGTAAGTAAGGAAGTTAGACGAAGTGATGGTTCTTATATTCGTTTTGATGACAATGCAGTAGTATTGTTAAATAATCAAGATGAATTGCGTGGTACTCGTATTTTCGGGCCAGTTGCTCGTGAACTTCGTGAGAAACAATTTATGAAAATAGTTTCATTAGCACCGGAGGTATTATAAAAAATGGAAACTAAAAATAAAAAACACACTAAACTTAAAATTCGTAAGGGTGACCTTGTGAAGGTTATAAGTGGTGATTCAAAAGGGCAGCAGGGAAAAGTTCTGGAAGTAATTCCGGTTGATAACCGTGCAATTGTTGAAAAGGTGAATATGGTGTCAAAACATAGTCGCCCGAATGCACAGAATACACAGGGAGGTATAGTAAAAAAGGAAGCTCCTATTCATCTTTCAAATTTAATGTTGATTGATCCAAAGGGTGGAAAACCAACTAGAGTAGGACGTAAACTAGTAGATAACAAATTGGTTCGCTACGCAAAAAAATCAGGGGAGGTTATTAAGTCATGACATATACACCAAGATTAAAAACAAAATATAAAACTGAGATTATTAAGAATCTTAGTGATCGCTTTGGATATAAAAGTTCGATGCAGGTTCCTCAGTTAACCAAAATCTGCCTTAACCAAGGTGTAGGCGATGCGGTTACTGATAAGAAATTAATTGATAGCTCAATCAACGAGATGAGTACTGTAACCGGGCAAAAGGCGGTTTCAACAAAATCTAAAAAGGATATTTCTAACTTTAAGCTTCGTGCAGGTGTACCAATTGGTGTGCGTGTAACTTTACGTGGAGATAAAATGTACGAATTTTTAGATCGTTTGATTTCAGTTGCTTTACCTCGTATCCGAGATTTTAAAGGTATTAATGATAAAGGATTTGATGGACGCGGT
Source organism: Bacteroidota bacterium (assembly GCA_031409815.1). Lineage (GTDB taxonomy): Bacteria > Bacteroidota > Bacteroidia > AKYH767-A > OLB10 > JANLUX01. Next base: position 8,750 of record JANNXV010000257.1, on the reverse strand, counting down.
AACTATACATTGGGTATCACTGAGCAAATCATATTTCCTGAAATCGATATTGATAAGGTAAGTAAAATTATGGGAATGGATATCACTTTTGTGACTACTGCTCCTAAAGATAACGAAGCATTAGAATTGCTTAAAGAATTTGGAATGCCATTTAAAAACCAAGGTAAATAATAACGCATGTCAAAAGAGTCAATAAAAGCTCGCGAGCTTAAAAGAATTAGAGCTGTTGAAAAATATGCTGAAAAGCGTAAAGCATTAAAAGATGCAAATGATTATGAAGGATTGCAAAAGCTTCCGCGTAATGCATCACCGGTACGTGTGCGTAACCGTTGTAAACTAACAGGTCGTCCACGTGGTTATATCCGCCAGTTTGGTATCAGCAGATTAATGTTCCGCCAAATGGCATTAAATGGAAAAATTGCCGGTGTAACTAAGGCAAGCTGGTAAATAAAATTATTAATAATAGATTTTAAATTAACGATTAACAATGACTGATCCAATAGCAGATTATTTAACAAGGATACGTAACGCTTCAAAAGCAAATCATCGTATTGTGGAAATACCATCCTCTAATATTAAAAAGGAAATGACAAAAATTCTTTTTGATAAAGGTTATATCACAAATTACAAATTTGAGGATAGTGAGAATAAGCAAGGCAATATTAAAATAGCTTTAAAATACAATCCTGTGAGCAAGCTTTCTGCTATTACAAAAATACGCAGAGTGAGTCGTCCTGGTTTACGTAAATATGTACATGCTGATAAGTTGCCACGTGTTATTAATGGATTGGGAGTAGCTATTATTTCTACTTCTCATGGTATGATGACTGATAAGGAAGCCCGCCAGTTAAAAGTAGGTGGTGAGGTGATCTGTTACATCTATTAAATTTAGTAGGGAGCGATGAGTAGGGAGTAGGGTTTGTACTTCTGCAAAGCTTTCAGAAAAAATAAATATTAAAAAGGAGAAAGCCCCGCCCCGATGTTTCGGGGCGGGGCTTTCCTTTTTTGTTAAAGCTGGTATGATTGTAGAATGTAATCGATAGTGACTGTTGAACTTAGAATTTAGTGGTAATTTTGATTACACTCCCTAATGACAGTGATAAATTTAAACAGGCTATGAAAAAACTAACAACCATAATAACAATTCTTATAGCAGGAATTATAACAGCAAACGGACAATGCACCGCAAATTATTCCTACAATGGAACAACGGACACATTGACTTTTGCAAATCTTTCAACTGTTTCAAACCACACTTCTATTGGAACTTCGGTGACGGTTCAGGTTCAAACGACTTTTCTCCTACTCATGTGTTCCCTGACGATGGGAAGTATCTTGTTACACTTTTTGCAGTTGACACCATTTTAAATTGTGTTGATGTTTATGAGAATTGGATTGATGTAACCAAACCAGACACATTTCCTTGTTATGTTTTGTTTACAGACACAATTGTTGGAGTCTATTTACAAACAACCAATTGGTCCGTTAACTGTTCAGGATTTTATCTTGGTTGCCATGTAGCGGGGCCTGCCCAAAACTATTGTGGCTCTATCGGACTTGGCGGGTGGAGCCCTGCTTTATTTATGCACGGGATGCAAGCAACAAGTAGTGACAGCATATATGGAAGCAGAATTTTTAATGGCTACTACAAGACCCTCCCCTGGAATTACTCTTCAGCTATCAACTATCAGGACTGTTCAGCAAACTTTGAAGTACTAATTGATTACCAACCAAATTTTGCAGTTGCCACTTTTACCGCAATGAACAAGAACGCTACTAACTACACATTCTATATTACAGGGTTTGGAAATCCAATTCCGCTTAGTGGACAATCTGCTACTTATAACTTCTCTTATGTGAGTTATAGAAAATTTTCTCCTACAACTGTTTATCTTATAACATCTGACAATGTAAACAATTGCTCCGATACAGTAGCCCAACAAATCCTAATTAAAAATCCTCACTACACCTTTCCTGTAAACTGTGCCATCTATACACCAATACAAAGTCAGACAGCAGTTGTTGGGACAAATGTTCAATTCTATATTTCAGCTTCATCAAACGCCAACTATCAATGGCAACAAGACACAGGTTTGGGCTATGTTAATCTAACAAATGCTGGCCCATATAGTGGTGTAACAACTAACTCTTTGACAATTTCCAATGTTCAAGCGACAATGAACAATTTCCAATATCGTTGCATTGTTTATGATAGTTTAGGTGGTTGTCATAATACAAGTTCACCTGCTTCCTTATCTGTTCTTGTTGGTATTAGCGACATTGAGTTACTTGACATTAAGTTATACCCAAATCCTGCATCAAGCTATATCACACTTGATTTGCCGACTAACATCAATAATGCAATTGTTTCTATCAATAGCATACTTGGACAGCAACAAATTCGCACTACAACAAGCAATCCAAAAACACAAATTGACATTGAAGGATTGACAAATGGTGTGTATTTAATAGAGGTGCTATCGGACAATAAAGTGAGACGACAAATGTTTATCAAGCAACAATAAAATGACAAATCACCGTCATACAATAGAAAGAAAAACTACCGAACCTTTAATTACAACAATTTACAACTAAGTAATGTCACATCATCCAATGATTCTGCTTGCCTGCTGAATTTTTTAAAGGCATCGATGATGCGAAAGTGTAAATCCTTCATTGTGAAAACGTCTTTATTGAGATCAATTAATTCCATCATTTTTTCCAAACCAAAAATGTCGCCCCGCTCATTTTCTTGTTCTACAATTCCATCTGTATAACAAAACAAAGTAGCACCTTGAGGAAATTGTATCATTCCTTCGTGCACAAATGGCAATTCTTCAAACATACCCAAGCCTGTGGTGCCCGAATCAAGTAACGTAAATTGATTGTCATGATAAAGAACAGGCGGATTATGACCTGCGTTGATGTACGTAATAAAATTACTTTTTGTATTAATCAAAGCCAGAAAAACCGTGATGTATTTTTCGCCTTTAGCCGTTTTGTTTACACAATCATTTAACTCTAAAACCATTGCTTTGAGCGAAGTAAAATGTTTGGCAAGCGCATTGAGGTTAGCCTGAAAGTTCGACATCAATAAAGCTGCTGATATACCTTTGCCCGACACATCAGCCAGACAAATCAATAATTCGTCATTGTTTAATTCAATGTAATCGTAATAGTCGCCTCCAACATGTTGATGGGGCAAATAAGTGGAGGCAATATCGATGCGTGTGTTAAATGGCAACTTAGCAGGAAACAACATTTGTTGCATCCGCGCAGCGAGTTCCATTTCTTTTTGCATTTGGGCTTGCTTAATCATTTCTTTACCCAGCCGTTTGTTTTCAATGGCCACCACAATAATATTGGTGATGGTATGTATAAAAGGCAGCACCTCTTTTAAGGAAGAAATATACTTGCAGTCGATATCACCTATAAAAGCGTAAGCAAGTGGTTGCTGGTTGTGCAACACCGGTATAATACTTTCAAAGCCGTGTAGCCAATCCGGCATTTTCAGTTGGGTTAAGGTAGCGTGGCTTAATTCATTTAAACGCTCTTCTAATTGCTCGGGCAATAAGGTGTATTCAACCCCATAAGTGAGTGTATTATGCCAGCGGCTATCATGTATAAACAAAGCAAGTTTCTGAACATGCAGATGGTCGCGTAAAATACTTTCGTAAATCTGGTAAAGCTGCTCTGCCGGCAGGTTGTAATTAATGGCTTTACTAATCTGTAAAAGCCAATGCAATTGTAATTCTTTTACTGCGAGAGATGCAGATTGTTGTTCGTCAAAATCTCTTATCAGCGCCATATCGCTAAACTATATCGTGAACAATAATAGTTTCACCACATCTATCTTAACTTTTCAACAATCTGTGGCAATTGTTTTATCAATGCAAGTTCTTTCATTTTATCGCGTGCATCGCGTGTGGGGCTTCCAAAATAAGTCTTGCCGCCTTCCAGTGATTTACCAACACCACTCTGGCCTAACACTACTGCACCGGCACCAATGGTCAGGTCTTTCTGCACTCCAACCTGTCCCCACAGTATAACATTGTCTTCAATAATCACACAGCCTGCCACACCCACCTGTGCAGCGAACAAACAGTTTTTGCCAATAATAGTATCGTGCCCCACATGAATATGGTTATCCATTTTAGTTCCTTCACCTATTGTGGTGTCGGACGAAACACCGCGGTCGATCGTACAACAGGCTCCAATCTCCACATTGTCCTTAATCACCACTCTTCCGCAACTGTACATCTTATCATAAAACTCAGGCCTGCGTTTAAAATAAAAAGCATCAGAACCTAAAGAAGTATTTGCATGAATGATAACATTGTCACCAATAATAGTATGATCATAAATAACCACTCCGCTATGTATCAAACAATTTTTTCCGATTACTGAAAGGGGTCCGATGCTTACGTTAGGTTGGATCACCGTTCCTGCACCAATTTTAACGGATGGATGAATGGCTTCCTTACTGGCTTCAAACGGCATAAAATGTTTGCACAGGAAAATATAATCACGAAAAGGATCATCAGAAAACAATAAAGCTTTTCCGGCAGGCACTTCCACTTCTTTATTGATGATCACAAAAGTGGCTGCGGATTTCAAAGCTTTATCATAATATTTAGGATGATCAACAAAAGTGAGATCACCCGGTTGAACACGATGAATTTCGTTGATACCTTTTACAGGCATAGTTCCATCGCCTATTACCTTAGCTTTTACAAGCGTTGCAATTGTATGGAGCGATTGAGGAGTATTTAGTTGCATAAACGTATATTTGAAAACACAAAAATAGGATTGTTTAAGTCACTTGTGTGGTTTAAATTCAATACCCGTCACTTATTAAAACAGCAAAACTTATTATAGTCCGATGAGGATTTTATATTCGGTTGTATTCTTAACCTTGATTCTCAATATTAAATGTGAGGGGCAGGGATATAACCATCAATGGCTATTAGGAAGTTACGATTTTTTACAAGACCCTAAGGGCAGAATTACAATTGATTCACTAAATTTTAATCCTATAACAGAGTATCGTAAAATGCCCTTTAAGGGAACTGAAGGAAATATTTGTGATGCAAACGGTAATTTGTTAATGAGCAGTAATGGAATATGGATAGCTAATGCGAATAACGACACCATGATGAACGGGAGCGGCTTAAATCCAGGAGGTATTACTCCTAATTGGCCTTATGGATTGCCGATGGTAGGGAACAACGTTTTTATACCGCACCCAATTGATTCAAGTAGATATATTTTACTCCATCATTCAGCAACATTTAATGGAGTATATAGTCCTGCGAATTCTGTTTTTCAATCAATAATTGATATAACTTTAGATTCAGGATTGGGTGGAGTGATTTTAAAAAATGATTTGATTTTACAGGACACATTAAATTGGGGCATTGGTATGTGTAAGCATGCGAATGGAAGAGATTGGTGGGCTGTAGTTATAAAGGATAGTAGTGATCAAATTTTTAAAATTCTTTTAGATAGTGGTGGGGTAAATTCGGTTACTTCTCAATCATTAAATTACCAACCGCTACCCTGGGGCAATGCAGTGCAACTTACTTTTTCACCAAATGGTAATAAATTTTGCTCGACCACCTATTCAGTAACCGCTTCCCATAATGGCTCGATTGTATTATGTGATTTTGACCGGTGTAATGGCAACTTTTCAAATACTCAAGTTGTTTTGTTAAATGTAAATGATTTTATTTTTGGCTTAGCTTTTTCAGCGTCTGGCCGGTTTGTTTATGCTTGCAGCAGCTATAAAATATTTCAGGTTGATTTAACAACTTTAGCTGTGGATACAGTAGCAACATTTGACGGCTTTATCTCCCCACCAGGCTCTGGTTGTTGTTATACAGATTTTTGGAACATGTACCTCGCTGCCAACGGTAAAATTTATAACACGTCTGGCAGCAGTGTGCAGCACTTGCATGTCATTAATTATCCTGATAGTGCTGGACTGGCTTGTGATGTTCAGCAACACGCTATTGATTTAGTTGATTATCGTCAGCTTAGTGCTGTTCCAAATCATCCAAATTATTATTTGGGTTGCGATACTACGCTCGGTTGCCCATGTTTATCAAATGTAGGTATCAATGAATTTGGTCAACATGATTTTCGCTTTCGTGTTTATCCAAATCCAGTTGTCAATAATTATCTGCACATCGGTTATCAGCTTCCACAAAATAGGACTGGCACTTTCCAAGTCTATGATATAGCAGGTAAGGTTGTATTTAATTTTCACCTGCCTCAATGGAGCAATGAGCAGTCATTCTTATTACCTTCATTAAGTGAAGGTTTATATTTTGCTGTAATCACAAGTGGTAATTATCGCGTAAGTAAAAAATTTGCAGTGATGAAATAATAAAAAAGCCTGTTTAAATTTCTTAATTACATAAAATTTTATCTTCAAAAACCCCTAGCCCCTAAAGGGGAACAGTCGTGCGCGTGGGTTCCCTTCAGGGAATTTAAGTCTGCCCGACTGAATTCATTCAGGCGGGTGTGAGTGCAGGCGATAAAATAATTATTTTAAGAAATTTAAACAGGCTCTAAAATTACTTCAGATTATTTTTAGCGTGACGTGAATTAAACACCAAACTGATTTAAATGATGGTCGAGGTGTTTCCACTGAAGTGTAGCCCATTCATTGGCTGTCATACGACCAAAAAACGGATGCATTAAATTAACAATACCCGATTCGCCTCTTAAGGTGAAAGTGTTGATAAGATCAATTAGTTTTTTCTTTTCAGATTCAAATGTTCTGGAATCAGCAATAACAAAAGTTTTGTCGGTAGGCAAATTAGGTTTAAAAGGTTTTTCAGAATCAACGAATTGTTTTTTAGCAATGCCTCCAAACAATAGTCCGATTAACGTACGCTTTAATTTTAATTCTCCAAATGCAACATGCATTGGTGCTTGCGCATGAGCCAGCATTTGCGCCACATTCATTTTTCCCCATTCAGCTTTGGTGTCGGGTTTCAATTTGTTGATGCGATCAATAATTTCCTGGCTGTTGCTTTTATCAAATAAACTTTTCATGTGTCGTGATTTAAATTTCAGTATGCAAAATAAGTAAATTGCTGTTGATTAAAACTGATGAAGAAGAATGAGTGCTTGTTTAAATTTCTAAAAAACAAAATGTTTCATCTCCAAAAGCCCCTAACCCCTAAAGGGGGACAGTCGAGCGCGCGAGTTCCCTTTAGGGAATTTAAGCCTGCCCGACTAAATCATTCAGGCGGGGGTGAGCGTGGAAAATAGCAGAATTATTTTAAGATATTTAAAAAGGCTCTTAACAGAAAAAATCATCCGCCCAATAAACTTCCGATATTTGTGAGGTATGAAAGAGTTAATCAATGAGTAATCCACAAGTCACGGTTTTGTTGCCGGTTTTTAATGCAGCTGAGTATTTGAAGGATGCGGTGGACAGTATCTTAAACCAGACCTTTAAAGATTTTGAGTTGCTGGTGATTGAGGATGGATCGACTGATGATTCGTTGTCTATTTTGAAATCATATAATGACCCACGCATAAAAATTATTGAACATACACAAAACGAAGGACTGATTAAAACTTTAAATGAAGGGTTGAGAATTGCCACCGGTAAATACATTGTTCGCATGGACGCTGATGATGTGAGTTTGCCCGACCGTTTAGCGCACCAGGTTAAGTTTATGAATGCACATCCTGATGTTAGTGTGGTAGGAACTTATTTTAAAGATATTTATGGAAAAGTAAAAGTGGCTAAAACACCTGTTAGCCATGAGGCATTAAAGAGTCAATTATTTTTTAGCTGTGCGCTTGCTCATCCTACAGTCATTATTCGAAAAAGCGATTTTGAAAAGCATCAATTTTTTTATGATGCTGATTTTCCTCATGCGGAGGATTACGAATTATGGGTACGTGTTTCAAGAAAATTGAAAATTGCCAACTTACCAAAGGTCTTATTGAAATATCGTTTTCATCAGCAGCAGGTTTCGAGTAAGCACAACAATACACAACGGAATTCAATGCATCGTTGTCATCAAAGGCAATTGATGGAGATGGGTATGTCGCCAAGTGAAAATGAACTTGAAACACATTTTGCAATTGCTAATCTTTTATTTCGAACGGAGAAAAAATTTGTTGATAATGCTGAAGAATGGCTACTGAAAATAATAGATGCAAATAAAAAGGCAAATGTATTTTCTCAGTCGCACTTTAAGCGAATGATTGGTGGTTACTGGTATAACATCTGTAGCACACTTCAGGAAAAGGGTTTGGATTTACGTGATCAATTTATGCAATCAGCTATTACCAAAAGTGGAGCAGTGAGCAAAACCTTGCAATTAAAATTCAGGATGAAATATCAATTGGGATTTATAAAAACGGTGCAGAAAGGGCGATAAAATTTATTGCTCGTTTTATTCTTTAACTGTCAATTATTAATTATCAATTATCAATTGTCAATCGTCAATTATCATCAATCAATTGTCAACTGAATTCACTCTCCCAAATAGCCTTTCAGTAATTTACTTCTGTTTTTAATGCGTAATCTACGAATGGCTTTTTCTTTTATCTGACGAACGCGTTCGCGAGTGAGATCAAATTTTTCACCTATTTCTTCTAATGTAGCTCCTTGTGGGCAACCAATACCAAAAAACATTTTTACTATTTCGCGCTCTCTTTCAAGCAGTGTGCCCAACGATCGTTCAATTTCTTTTTTCAACGATTCCGACATCAGGTGAACA
>JANNXV010000256.1:0-3017 GCA_031409815.1 Bacteroidota bacterium | reverse complement strand
TGATGATAGTACACGAATCTATTCAATGGCGGGATCTGAAGAACAGATACCTGTTTTAACAACTGAAGAATTGGTACAACTTATTCAGAACGCTGGCCGTATTGCAGTTGAACGCGATACTTTGTATAATACGGTTCAGGTTTTTGAGAAGGCATAATAAAATAATTTTAATTTATTCCGTTGCCCTTTTTCGAAGTAGAAAAACCGCAATTATCAAATAAACTCCATTCGGAATCCATACTGCTATCAGTGCAGGTGTATTTCCATTGGTAGCAAAAGTTGTTGAAATCTGCATGAACATGATATAAGTAAAGCTCAACAAAATTCCAATCCCAAGTTGAACACCAATGCCTCCTCTCACTTTTTTGCTCGATAGAGAAACTCCAATTAGTGTTAAAATAAAGGTGGCAAAAGGATAGGAGGTACGTTTGTATTTTTCTATTAAGTAAAAAACTATTTCTTCTGAACCGCGCAATTGTTCTTGGCTAATAAATTTATTAAGTTCTCCATAGTCCATTGTTTCAATATAATTTATTCGCCTGTTAAACTCTGCCGGATGAAAAACAAAATTGGTATACAAACGTTGACCGCTTCTGATTTTTTCGTTTAAACTGTCAATATCTCTAATAAAATAGTTTTCAATTATCCATTTGTTTTTTAAACTATCCCATAAAATTCTTTCAGCTAGAATTTTTTCAATCAACATTCCTTTGTCAAACTTTTCATAACTAAACTGATAGCCTATCCTGTCGATATTGTTATAACTTTCGAAGTAAATATACTGACCTGGCGATATTTGCTTGTGCACATTTCTATTAGTATAGATAAATGCGTTTTTAATGTACTTAGTCTCAAACATTATCCTTTTTCCATTGGAGTGAGGTAGCACCCAATTATTCATATAAAATGTAATAGAAGCTAGTACTAATGAAGCTAACATATATGGAACAAGTAATCGTTTAAAGCTGATTCCACTTGCCAGAATAGCAACAATTTCTGTTTGGGCAGCCATGCGAGAAGTAAAAAATATTACAGAAATAAAAATGAAAAGCGGGCTAAACAATATTCCGAAATAAGGAATAAAATTTAAGTAATAGTCAAAAATAATTGCTTGTAAGGGAGCTTTTCGTTCAAGAAAATCATCGATTTTTTCGGAGATATCAAATACAATTGATATCAAAATAATCAATCCCAAGGCAAAGAAAAAGGTGCCTAAAAATTTTTTGATTATATATTTGTCAAGTATCTTCAATGCTCTAAAAATAAATTACAAACGATGAGTAACTTTTTCAACCATAATTTTTTTCCATTGTAAAAAAGTGCCTTCAATAATTTGCTTTCTTGCTTCCTTAACAAGCCAAAGATAAAAGCTAAGATTATGTAAGGTTGCAATTTGTGCACCTAGCATTTCCTTCGAGATAACCAAGTGTCTTAAATAAGCTTTGCTATGTTGATCAGAGTAGCAATCACTTTCTGTATCAATTGCACTAAAGTCGTTTTTCCATTTTTCGTTTCTTATGTTGATAATGCCATTTTTGGTAAACAACATCCCATTACGGGCATTTCGCGTGGGCATTACGCAATCAAACATATCGATTCCTAATGCAATACATTCTAAAATATTAGCTGGTGTACCAACCCCCATTAAATAGCGCGGTTTGTCTTTTGGTAATATTTCAGTTACTTCATTGGTGATTTCATACATGATTTCTGAGGGCTCGCCAACCGATAAACCACCAATGGCATTTCCATCGCGGTTCATTGAAACAATATATTCAGCACTTTGCTTTCGTAAATCACTGAATGTGCTGCCTTGAATAATCGGAAATAAAGTTTGCTCATACCCATACATCGACTCGGTTTGATCAACATGGTCGCAACATCTCTTCAGCCAACGATGTGTAAGGTCCATTGACTTTTTTGCAAGATTATATTCGCAAGGGTAGGGTGTACATTCATCAAATGCCATCATAATATCCGATCCAATGCTTCGCTGTATATCCATCGCCCGTTCGGGCGAAAAAAAATGTTTCGACCCGTCAATGTGAGATGTAAAAGTTACTCCCTCTTCAGTTATTTTTCGAATTTCGGAAAGTGAAAACACTTGGTAACCACCGCTGTCAGTTAAAATAGGTTTGTTCCAATTGATAAACTTATGTAAACCACCCGCTGCTTCAAGTGTTTGAATGCCTGGTCGCAAATAAAGATGATAAGTGTTGCCTAAAATAATTTGTGCCTTTATGTCTTCAGCTAAATCTCGCTGATGAACTCCTTTTACAGTTCCTGCTGTGCCAACAGGCATAAAAATCGGTGTCTCGATTTTTCCGTGAGCCGTTTCAATAACTCCCACTCTTGCTTTGGAATCGGTATCTGTATGTAAAAGTGAAAATTTCATAAGGCCGCAAAAATAGAGTATTGTTTAAACCTCTGAATAAGAAAAATCCTTGTTGAAATTTATCCTAAGGAAGCTGAAGCATTTCGTAACTTTGTTCACTTACATAGCCCTACTTATTTTGCAAGACACTAAAGCAATAGATACCAAAGTAAAAATTAATGCTGAGGAAGAAAAAAAGGAAATCCTAAAGCGTTATCGAGCGCTGTTAAAAGCGTGTAAAGCGAATTTGGCCGAGGGAGATAAAAAACAAATTCGTACCGCTTTTGATTTATCGTTAGAAGCGCATAAAGATATGCGCAGAAAATCTGGTGAGCCGTATATTTATCATCCCATTGCTGTTGCTCAAATTGTTGCTGAAGAAATTGGTCTTGGACCAACAGCAATTGTTTGTGCGCTTTTGCACGATGTAGTTGAAGATACTCATTATACCCTCGAAGATATGGAGCGTCTTTTTGGTAAAAAGGTAATGGAGATCATTGACGGGCTCACTAAAATTAGTGGAGTGTTCGATCACAAGAGCTCCCTTCAGGCCGAGAATTTTCGAAAGATGCTGCTCACCTTAAGTGATGATGTAAGAGTGATTTTAATAAAGCTTGCAGATCGTTCGCATATTATGCAAACG
>JANNXV010000255.1:0-5533 GCA_031409815.1 Bacteroidota bacterium | reverse complement strand
TATAATCTGAATAAATTAAAGAAGTGTTGAGGAACAATCGATCATTAAACAAATGATTCCATCGTAATGAAGCTGTAGAATTACCCCATGGAATTCGAACTTTAAAGCCTGTTGCTTTGCTCTTAAAGTTAAATACATCACGCCCAAAATAACCACTTAAATATAACCTGTCCTTTTGAGATAAGGTATAATTGATTTTGGTATTGAGATCATAGAAATAATAACTGTTACCCTCAGCTGCTGAGCCTTCTTTAACAAAAGGTTCACGTAAAAACAAATCGATAAAGGTTCTTCTGGCTGAAATAATATAAGAAGCTTTGTTCTTAATGATTGGACCTTCTAAAGTCAGTCTGGAGGCAATGTACCCCAAACCACCCGATCCATGAAACTCCTTATTGTTTCCTTCTTTCATAGAAATATCAAGCACCGAAGCCAGTCGCCCGCCATATTGGGCAGGCATACCGCCTTTTGTGAGTGTAATATTTTTTACTGCATCAGCATTAAAGACAGAGAAGAAACCAAATAAATGAGAGGCATTGTAAACCACAGCCTCATCTAACAAAACTAAATTTTGATCGGGACCACCACCACGAACATAAAAACCTGAATTGCCTTCACCGGCTGATTGAACACCCGGTAACAGCTGAATTGTTTTTAATAAATCGACCTCTCCCATAAATGCTGGTAGCGTTTTTATCTTCTCAACATCGAGTTGAATACGGCCCATCTCAGTGCTATTTACATTTCGATCTGCACGTTCGCCTTTAATTTCAACTTCTTTGGTTTCGATGCTGAAGGGCTCGAGCTCAATATTAAAAGTTTGATCTTTTGTTAAACTTACCGGAATCAATTGGTCCTTGTAACCAATATAATTAAGCAATAAGGTGTAGCTGCCACTATCAATAGTTAATGAATAAAAACCATAGGTATTTGTTACGGTTCCTTTTTGTAGTTCTTTGATAACAACATTACAGCTCAATAAAGCTTCACCTGTTTTTGAATCTTTTACATAACCACTTAAGGTAAACCGATTAACTCTATTCTGTGCTTTGGTGCTATTGCAAAATAGAACAATCAATAAAAAACAAAAAATGCATCTCATTAATAAAAAAGTATTGTGGTTTACTGTGTAGATGCAAAACTAACAACTAAACTTGTTTGTTAAATAAAGTTTAATGGTAAACATATATTTTTGCGCACTCAATAATTCGGGGTGTAGCGTAGCCTGGTAGCGCGCCAGCATGGGGTGCTGGAGGTCGTCAGTTCGAATCTGGCCACCCCGACATTAATTAAGAATTAAGAATGCAGAATTAAGAATTCGGAGATTTAATGTTTTCATTCTTAATTCTGAATTAAAATCTATGGTACAAGAACTTTCAAATATTTTTTCAGTTGCAGGTCTAATCAGTTTGCTCACTTTGGTGGTAATGGAAATTGTGCTGGGAATTGATAACATCATTTTTGTTTCGATACTTGCAGGTAAGCTGCCAAAGCACCAGCAGGCGAAAGCCAGAAAAATCGGATTAACAATGGCATTGTTAATTCGAATCGCCCTGCTTTTTGGAATTACCTGGATCATTGGTTCCACAAGGGAATTATTTCAGATTGCTGGCAATGGTTTTAGTGGTCGTGATTTAATACTGCTTGCCGGAGGATTATTTCTGATTGCAAAAAGTACCTCAGAGATGCATGCCAAAATTTTAGGAGAAGAGGAGCACACAAACCCTGATCGTAAAAAACTAACTTTAAGAACTGCAATCATTCAGATTATTTTATTGGATATTGTTTTTTCATTCGATTCGATTTTAACTGCTGTTGGTTTGGTAAATGATGTTTGGATTATGATAATTGCTGTCATCATTTCGATGATAGTGATGCTTGCATCAGCTAGAACAGTGAGTGATTTTGTAAATAAACATCCCACTATTAAAATGCTGGCACTTGCATTTTTATTGATGATTGGATTGTTACTCGTGGTAGAAGCATTTGATGTGCATGTTCCCAAAGGTTATGTTTATTTTGCCATGGCATTCTCGCTCATTGTTGAATTGCTCAATATGAAAATGAGAAAGAAGAGTAGTTGATATTATTTTCTTAATGGTGTACTACAACTTTTCTTGATATCCTTTCATCATTTGCAAAAACGGTAACAAAATAAATCCCTTCCTTCTTTATCTCCATTTTAAAATTTTTATCCTTTGGCATTGCGCTATAAATAATCTGTCCCATCACATTAGTGATTTCTATTTTGTCAATTATGAAGAAACTTGTGATGTTGATTTGTGAAGTGGTGGGGTTGGGGAAGATGTTCATTGAATTATTATGGATATGCTCTTTTATTTTGGTGATACTTACTGTATCAAGCTTTGCTATAAAAAAATCAGGGGAACTTATCCAATTTGCATTCATTAAAGTTATTGAGCCAAAGTAACAATAAAGATCATAGAATGAGCCAGTGATAATAATACTACCATCATTATGACAAGTAATGGAATTTGCTACATCATAAAAATTACCGCCAGCCGACTTTGCCCATAATACATTACCTGAAGAATTATACTCTGCAATAAAAATATCGGTCCATCCACCATAATTATATAACATAGTAGTTCCTATTCTAACAGAATCGGCCTTAAAATAGCCCGATACAATAATATTTCCGATTGAATTGTTAGTGATTGAAGTTCCAAAAACACCTTGAGAAATAAAATTACCGCCAATTTTTTTTGCCCAAAGCGCGTTACCCAAAGAGTCGTACTTGACGATAAATACAATGCTGTAAATGACATTTGGATTACTTAGCAAAATTGATGAAAAAGTAATAATTGGGCTAAGAAATGCGCCAACTGCAATTACATTACCTGATATATCAGTGGTTAGGCTTCGCACAACATCCTCATTATTTCCTCCAGCCGATTTTGCCCAAAGCACATTGCCCATTGGATCATACTTCACTATAAAAGCATCGGAGACTCCGTTTGTACTCAATGTAATACCCCCTAAATTAAATGATGGACTATTAAATCCCGCCTGCTATAATAATATTTCCTGTTGGATCAGTGGTAACACTTGATATTGTCTCCTCACCAGAGCCTCCAACAGATTTTGCCCAAAGCACATTGCCCAACGAATCGTATTTCACAACAAAACCATTAATCGCTCCAAAATTATATAAGTAAGTTGTTCCAAACGGAATACTATTACTGCCAAAATCACCTGCGATAATAATGTTACCATCTCCATCAGTAGTGATGCTATTTGCAGCATCATAAAATCCGGTTCCTCCTGCTGATTTTGACCACAGTATATTTCCTGATGGATCGTATTTTACAATAAAAATATTTTCATTACCAGCATTAGCAAGCAGGTATGAAAAGGTTATAGTATCACTTCGAAATGATCCAGTTACAATGATATTTCCACTTAAATCAATAGCAACACCTTTTCCTTTATCATCGTTGCCTCCACCAGCCGATTTCGCCCAAAGTACGTTCCCAGAAGAATCATATTTTACAATAAAAAAATCTTGAGTAAGGGAACTACTGTCACTGTTTATTAAAACAGTTGTTCCAAAGGTGATAGAGTCACTTTTAAAATAACCGGTTGCAATCATGTTTCCGGTTGCATCAGTTGCAACGCTGTTCCCTTCATCCACACCATTTCCACCAGCACTATTCGCCCATATCCAGTCAGGAGTTTGGGCAAATAGCCTTACACTGTTAAACAGCAATATAACAAGTAATAGTTTTTTCACAAAAGATGTTTACAATTAGAGACGTTTAAAAAAGAGATTTGGTTGCATGAGAAATTAATTACGATGAAATAAATTTCGAATCATTCTTTCACTATCACAACTGAATTTTCTTTTGAAGTCAATTTTCCAATTGATTGAAGCGCCATTGTTCCTAAATCAAATTGCTGCATAATTGATTTTAACTCATCCAAATTATTGGCATCTACTGCCACCAGCAATCCTCCGCTTGTTTGAGGATCACATAAAATATTAATGCTGTGTTCTGAAATGGTGTTTACTTTATGTCCGTAGCTTTTCCAGTTACGCTTGGTTCCACCGGGCACGCAACCTTGTTTTAAATAATCTTCTATGTTTTGCAGCAAAGGGATTTTTGACAAATCAACATGAGCCGTTAAGTTGCTTCCTTCAGCCATTTCGATTAAATGACCTAATAAACCAAAACCGGTAACATCAGTTAAGGCATGAACTGAACTGGATTTTCCAAGCGCAGCTCCCACTTTATTCAAAGTGGTCATGCTGTTAATAGCACGCTCCAAATCTTCTTCTTTTGCTAAACCTTTTTTCTGTGCTGTGGTAATAATTCCAACACCAATATTTTTTGTTAGAAAAAGCAAATCTCCTTCTTTAGCAGTATTGTTTTGTTTGATATTCTTTGTGTCGACCAGTCCGCTCACCGCTAAACCAAAAACCGGTTCAGGACAATCGATACTATGTCCGCCAGCTAACGGAATTCCGGCATCCAGACAAGCCCTTCGGCCACCGGCCACCACTTGTCCTGCAATCTCAGGTGCCAGTTTGTCGATGGGCCAACCCAATATTGCTATTGCCATAGTGGGAGTGCCACCCATTGCATATACGTCACTAATCGCATTGGTAGCAGCAATACGTCCAAATTGAAAAGGATCATCTACAATTGGCATAAAAAAATCTGTTGTGCTAATTAAAGCTGTTCCATTTCCTAAATCATACACTGCTGCATCGTCACGGCTGCTATTACCTACTAATAGATTGGGGTAATGTTCAATAGTTTCATTATTCTTCAAAATGATATCTAAAACCGTAGGCGCAATTTTACATCCGCATCCGGCTCCGTGACTATATTGAGTAAGTTTTATTTTTTGATCAAGCGTTTCCATAGGATATTTTTAGTTTGCTAAATTTTTTATTTGTTTTTTTTGATTGATGATTCGCTGCAAATCAACCTGTGGTTCTTCCCAGGTTACTTTAGCAGGATAGATGGTAGAACCATTTCGGTCTAAGTTACTATGCGAATAGGTCTTATCATAATAGTTGAGAACAATCTCAAGCCAAGCAGATTTATTGTTTTCAGCTAGTGCAGCTAAAGCATCTTTTAAATTTTGTCCTCCAAGTCGTTTTGCAATGCGTTTTGTTTTATCAGCCAATTCCTCGTTAGTAAAACAACCATATTCGATCAATATTCTTTGAAAACGAATTTCACGATCAACTTGTATTTCAATAACAGGAGCTAGGCGCATCATTTCAAAAAGTGCATCAGGTATTTTATTAAAACCAATGGTTCTGCTTTCGTTTTCTAACCAAAGTAGTTCTTTAGGATTGGTTTTATGCAATTCGAGCGCCAATACATTTTCAAATTGCTCAGTTGTGTTTTGTTTAGGCTGACCTAAACTACCGAAGGCTGAGCCTCTGTGATGTGCTAATGTTTCGAGGCAGATAACCTGATCGCCCTTATCTTTTAGCAATTGTAACAAATCTGTTTTACCGCTACCGGTTTTACCTCCAAGAATTAGTATTTTACGT
>JANNXV010000254.1:0-3697 GCA_031409815.1 Bacteroidota bacterium | reverse complement strand
GTAATTCATTGCCATCGCTACCGCCACTGCTTTCAATTTCCTTTTGAAATGCGATATTGTTTTTCTCCAAACATTGCATTACGCGATTTACAAAAACTCTACGCGGTATTCCAGAATCACGTAATGAAACAACCACACCCTTTCCATGCGTAACACCTTCTGTAATCCAGGTAATGTCGCTGATTAAAGCTTGCTTAATTTTATAATTCTCATAAATAAATTTTGCAATGTAGGGTACCGAACCACCTCCATGTTCTTCCCAACACGAAAAAACGATTATACCATTCTCAGTAGTCTCACAAAGTTTTAATGCATTCAACACGCCTAGTCTGTTGTCCATATAACAGCTTTGAACATAATTATCATCCTCACGGAAATTCATTTTAAAACTAAGGTCGGTTCCTGATTCAATGTCTCGATGAAATACATATGTGAGTTGATTCGAGTCTTCATTAAGTTGCAATGTACATTCCACTTTTCCTACACTATCTACTCCTGTTAAACCATAACCACTCACTAATTTTGGTCCGCCAATTTTTACTAACTCCTTGCCATATCGAACAGTGAAACCAATATTATCAATATGGGCAAAAACAGCAGTTCGTGGTTTACCAAAAACTAAAACAATGCAGTGCTGAAAATCATCACCATAAAATAGTTGTGGTTGATTTTTCCAGGAGGCTTTATTTTGTTCAATGTAACTGATTAAAAAATCATGCATGGAAGATTCGTTACCGGAAGGGGAGTGGATGGAGCAAAGTTTCTTAAGAAGTGGATACATAGTTTAAATGATATGTTCGCGAATATACAAATCGATTGTTAGGTCATTCATATAGCCAATCATTGAAATTCAATTAATGCTTCGGAAAAGTTTTTAAAAACTATGCAAAATAAAAACGCCCCATCATTTTGATGAGGCGTTTTTAAACTTAAACTGAAAGAATTATCTTTTTCTTGCAGCTTTCTTTGCAGCCTTTTTAGCTGGAGCCTTCTTCGCAGCTTTTTTAGCTGGAGCTTTCCTTGCAGCTTTTTTAGCTGGAGCTTTCTTCGCAGCTTTTTTAGCTGGAGCTTTCTTTGCTGCTTTTTTAGCAGCTTTCTTTTTTGTTGCCATTTTTTTTTGAATTAATTGTTAATGATTACTTATAGGAATTAAACTGTAATTTTATTATTAAGGTTACATTTTTATGAAACTATTTTTTACTTTCATCAGTACTCAATTTTTTTATTAACTAATTTAATCTCTACTTTTCATCAACACAAAAAATTAACAACTATCAATAAGCTGTTACAATTTTATCCACATTGTACTTACCCGCTTTCAAATTTTCTTTTATCACTTTAAATGATTTGATGGTGTAATCAACATCTTCTAATGTATGTGTAGCAGTTGGAATTAATCGTAACATGATTATTCCTTTTGGCACAACAGGATAAACTACAATTGAACAAAAGATATCATAATTCTCTCTTAAATCTAGAATAAGATTTGTTGCTTCCGGAATTGTTCCATTCAAATAAACTGGTGTAACCGGTGATTCTGTTTTACCAATTTCGAACCCTGCATTTTTTAAACTGCTTTGTAATGCATTTACAATTTTCCACAATTGATCTTTTAGTTCAGGTTGCGTACGTAAAATTTCCAAACGCTTTAATGCGCCAATAACGCAAGGCATTGGCAACGATTTTGCAAAAATCTGCGAACGCATATTGTAACGTAAATATTCTACGATTTGCTCGTCACTTGAAATAAAGGCACCAATTAAGGCCATTGATTTTGCAAACGTGCCAAAATAAATATCAATACCATCCTGGCAATTTTGTTGCTCACCAACACCAGCACCTGTTTTTCCCATGGTTCCAAAACCATGAGCATCATCTACAAACAAGCGGAAATTAAATTTGCTTTTCAATTTTACTATTTCCGAAAGTTTACCCATATCACCACTCATTCCAAAAACACCTTCAGTGATTACAAGAATTCCCCCATCAGTATTCTCTACTAATTTAGTAGCACGTTCTAATTGCTTTTCTAATGAGGTAATATCATTATGTGGAAACACAAAACGCTTACCAAGATGTAAACGCATACCGTCAATAATACAAGCATGTGCTTCTGAATCATAAACTATTACATCATGACGATCAACCAAACTATCAATTGCACTCACCATTCCTTGGTATCCAAAGTTTAGCAAAATAGTGTCTTCCTTTTTCATGAAAGAAGAAAGCTCCTTCTCCAATTGCTCGTGATGATTGCTATTACCGCTCATCATACGAGCACCCATTGGCAAGGCCAAACCGAATTCCTTAGCGGCATCAGCATCAGCCTTGCGAACATCAGGATGATTGGCCAATCCCAAATAATTATTCAAACTCCAAACTAATTTTTCCTTTCCGCGAAATATCATTTTGTTTGATATATCACCTTCTAATTTTGGAAATGCAAAATAACCATGCGCATCTTTCGCATGCATTCCGAGCGGGCCCCTGTTCTGCTCGATTTTTTTAAAAATGTCTTTCATCTAATTTGTTTTTTTTATTTTGATTTGAAATTCGGACCCTCAAAACGTGACCGAAATATCTGCACAAAAATATTCAATAGAACTATAACTACAATAATGTTTTCAACACTTCGTTGTTAACCCGCTTGAGAAAATTTATCACAATATTCAAACAAATATTTAATACATTTGCAGTGATTATTACGAGATGAAATTTCTTTTCATAAATCAAAAAAATAATTATAACTATCGATGAAAAAATATTTTGCTTTGTTAATTTCTATTTCATTAATTTTTATTTCATGCAGTAAATATCAGCGTGTTTTGAAAGGAACTGACATGGAAAAGAAATATGAATATGCTGAAAAATATTTTTTGAAAAAGGATTATTATCATGCATTGCAATTGTTAGAAGAATTAATTTCAGTTTACCGTGGAACTTCAAAAGGAGAGCAAACTTATTTCTATTATGCATATAGTAATTATTATACCGGAGATTATGCAATGGCTGCTTATCACTTCAATAATTTTGTTCAAACATATCCAAACAGTTCTTTTGCTGAAGAAATGCAATACATGCATGCCTATTGTTATTATTTAGATTCTCCAATTTATAGTTTGGATCAATCTAATACATACGATGCTATAGATAAATTTCAATTATTCATTAATAAATTTCCTACAAGTAGCCGAGTAGCAGAAGCTAATAGATTAATTGATGAGATGCGTTTTAAAATTGAAACCAAAGAATTTCAAAAGGCAAAAATCTATTATAGAACCGAAAATTATAAATCTGCAATTGTTGGGTTTGATAATGTTATTAAAGATTATCCTGGAACTTCTTTTCAAGAAGAAGCATTATATCTATCATTAAGATCTTATTATTTATATGCGGAAAAGAGCATTGAAACTAAAAAGGCTGAAAGATATAAGTTGACCTTAGAAAGTTATTTAAAGTTGATAGATACTTTTCCTCAGACAAAATACCTAAAAGAGGCAGAAAAAATTTACACTAATGCTCAAGTATCTTTAAAAAGGCAGATCGAAAAGGACGTTTTAACTGTAAATCATTAATAAATAGGTTCATAGTCCTTAATATTATATCTTTGCGGCTTAGTTATTTTGCGACTATCATTATATTTATAGATAATAATCATCAATTAATAAAGCATAATTAATTCAAACACAATGGCATC
>JANNXV010000253.1:0-5981 GCA_031409815.1 Bacteroidota bacterium | reverse complement strand
TATGTGGTGGGGCATTTTGATAACGTAAATTATATTTATAATTATGACAATATTGCTCGTTTTGACAAGAATACAGGCAACTTAGATACTTCTTTTCATTTTGCAATGAATCAACAAGACTATCTAACTGATGCAATTGCTTATGCAGGCAAAATTTATGTGATTGGCAATTTTTATCAAATAGATGGATTCACAAAGTACGGAATTGCTGAGATAGATCCGTTAGGTTTTATTACATCCAAAAATTTTCATTGTTCCAATATCGTTAGTTCAATATTTCCGCAAGGAAATACATTGTGGCTTGGAGGAAATTCAGCAACTATGGGCGGCAATTCAAGAATGCGAATGGCTCAGGTTGATATTAATACCGGTTATGCAACATGCTGGAATGCCTCATCATCCGGCATTGGAAATGCATCGTGGATTACAGCAATTTTTGCACAGGGTGACACAGTATATGCAGGAGCTTTTGGTAATTTTTCAAATGTTTATAACTCACTTACGGCATTTATTGGCAATCCTTCTTACATCAATATTGGACCTGATTTAAACATTTGTCCTCCTGCACCTTTCACATTAAGTGCTGCTTCAATGGGTTTTCAAAATTATGTTTGGAATACAGGCAGCACCAATTCAACATTAACTTCAACTTCTCCCGGTTTATTTTGGGTTACTGCTACTACTGCATCCGGATGTGCAGCTACTGACTCTGTTCGTGTTGATTTCTGTACTTCCATTAACAGTATTCATTCATCCGAAAACTTTATCCATCAAAATTTGGTATCTGACTATTTATATTTGAATAAGAACGGAGACACACATTTTCCTTATGATAAAATATTGGTTTATGATTTATCAGGTCAAGTACTTAATAAATTTGATATCGACTCTGAAACTAGTAAAATTAATTTAGAACATTTGAGCAAAGGAATGTATCTTGTTTGCTTTCAAAATAAAACTGCGATTGCCGGAACAATTAAAATTGTTAAAATGTAATTATTAAAGTTTTCAGATACTTAATAACTCAGCATATTGTTCGGTAAAATTTCCGCCAAATCTTAAATCATTGTATTGATCCTGTTTTGGCAAATAAAATATTTTGTAGTCGTTATCGTGATAAAATTTTAATTCGCTTTCAGAAAGATAATGACGATAAATTACTACTGGATTCCTATTCTTTTGTTGCTGCACTAATATATTTGCCATCCACCAACCTGCAATCACAACAGTTTTGTTTTTAAATGTGGAAGCTTTTTGAATCACGTCATCAGCGTAAAACATTTGTTGTTTTCGCTTGAGATAATCTGCAATTACAGGCCCATGTAATAAATCAAAAGACACTTGTTGACCTGATATAGTTGTTTGATAGGATAGCGGAGAAGCCGCAGCAGCACGATAAGGATCGGAAAGATTGATACCCAGGAAAAACGAAGAAACAATCATTGTAATGCTGAACCGTTTCATGTTTTTTTCTGTTAGTAATATTGCAAACAACAAAATCACAAAAGGAACCAATGGAATCATGAATGCTGATTTGAGCGGAAGCCGAATAAATGCAATACAATAAATCAAGATCGCAATCAAACAAGTATAAATTATTTTGCGGTGATGACTATTGTCATTTTTCAAATTGCTTTTTCGCAAAGAAAATAGTACGGCTATTATTACCGATACAAATCCGATCAATCCCCAAACAGCAAAAGTTCCTTTGTAAAAATTTTTGGCAAAAGCGGGGATTGGGAAATGTTCATAGTACTGAAAGAAATTTAAGCCGTAAGCATTAATCACAGGAATAAATAGAATGAGTGAAGTGAGAATGGTTGCTGATATGAGTTTAAAAATGTTTTTTAATACCTGATTATTAATTTCCCCGCGCGCATGGATTCGACTTCGCTCACCATGACCTCTGCTCTGATGCAATGCCAAATAACAGAACGGAATCAACATGGCACCGGATGTGATACGACATCCAACAGCCAGCCCAATGAAAAACCCTGCTACCCAATAATTAGAACAAACAAGAAAGTACAAGCTCATCATCAAAAAAGCAAAAGCCCAGGTATAATCCAACGCATTGGTACTATTGATATAGATGGCAGGTACAAAGGCAAGAGCAATACCACACCATAAATAATTTTTTATCTGAAGCTTTCGCAGCGCAAGCATAAAAAAAGCAATACCTGCTGTACTTAAAAAAACGGTGAGTGTATTGTAAGCAACAGCACCACGATTCCAGATCACTGAATAAACCAATTCTTGCAATGGATGTCCTGGAAAACGCGACACTTCATATTGACCGGTTGTTGCAATACGTTCTGTAACCAATCGCATTGCCCACGCATCCTCTTCCCCACCATAACCAGTATTTACAAATGGCAAACGTGAAAAAAGAATCAGCAAAAGCACCCACAAAAAATTTCGATGTGCTGCGGTTGTCATCCTTATTTATTGATCACCTCAATAGCCTTTGCAAAAGTATTATCCATTGTGTGCAACACCGGAAAAAGGCCGTTGTTCTGCCAAAGCAATCGAGCAATAAACGCTTTTAGTTGCATTTTTATCAGCGGCTTCGAATGTCGAAACCCAACATCATCATACTTCACTCCTTTTGTCTCAGCATAACTTGTCAGCTCTTTTAATACGATATCATCCGAGCTAAATGATTTATTGAAATCATCAAATGTTTTGTAGGCTTTCAACATTGAACGGTGAGCATCCACATAATCATAAGCAAACTGCGTGAGAATACCGGCACCAAACATGCGGTTAATATACTCTGACTGATAGGTGGTATCCAACGGAACAAAAACATCGGGAAATATCCCTCCTCCACCGTAAACAACTTTGCCTCCTGGCGTTTTAAATTTTAGTGAATCAACAAATCGAGCACTATCAGCACTCTCTAACTCCCCATGTTTAATACGATCCATCAACTCATCGTTATATGCTTCCACACCATCTTTATAAGGTTTTTGAATGCTACGCCCGGTTGGAGTATAGTAACGTGCTATTGTTAAACGCATGGCAGATCCATCGGGAAATCCGGTTTGCTCCTGAACCAATCCTTTTCCAAAACTTCTTCTTCCAATTATTGTGGCGCGATCCCAATCCTGCAATGCACCACTTAAAATCTCTGACGCTGAAGCAGAACCCTCATCAATCAATACCACTAACTTTCCCTTTTCAAAACCTCCCGGTTGGTCAGCATAATAATCAGCACGTGGACGTGCCTTTCCTTTGGTGTATACAATTAATTTTTTCCCATCCAAAAACTCATCGGCCAAATTGGTGGAGGCATCTAAATAGCCACCGGGATTTCCTCGCAAGTCAAGTATCATTTGGGTCATACCCCTTTGATGCAACTTATTAAACGCTTCTAAATACTCGTCAAAAGTGGTTGCAGCGAAACGGCTGATTTTAATATATCCGGTTTTTGCATCCACCATATAGGCAACGTCCACACTGTAAATAGGAATTTTTCCACGCGTTATAGTAAACTCCCGCAATTTTTTATCGCCCCTTCTCAGCATTTCCACTTTTACTTTTGTACCTCCTTTGCCACGCAGTGTTTTAAGTACTTGCTCATTGGTTATTTTTACGCCTGCCACATTTTTTCCGTCTACTTTAATAATGCGGTCGCCAGCCATAATTCCTACCGCTTCTGATGGCCCTCCACTCAATGCAGCTACCACCATTATAGTGTCTTCCTGAATATGAAACTCAATTCCTACGCCTTCAAAATTACCTTCGAGCGGTTCGTTAGCTGCCTGCAAATCTTCTGCAGGTATATAAGCAGAGTGTGGATCCAATTGCTCTAATAATTTTTCAATCGTACCATCAACCAATTGCTTCGAATTGATGGTATCAACATATTCCTGTTTTACATAATTCAGCACATCACTAATTTTATTATATGTATTGGTGGCCGGTGCCGGTGATAATCTACTGCCCAGCAATATTCCAACAGCTAGTACAATTCCTAAAACAAAAGGAAGCCAGATTTTAAAATTCGAAGAACTCATATAATTATTTCCCTGGATGATTTGTATTGTAAAACATCAACGCCAAACTTGCGCAAAAAATCAACACCTTCATCGCTACTGATGCCTTTATAGTCAGCATAAGAATGTAAGAAGAGCACCTTTTTTATTCCAACTGAATAAATCATGCGTGCACAGGGTAAGCAGGGCGAAAGGGTAAGATATAAAGTAGCATCGTCTAATGTAATTTGATTTTTTGCTGCATATAAAATAGCATTTGCTTCGGCATGCAATGCAAGCGAACATCCGCCCTTGCGATCGCGGGCACAACCCTTATCAGGCCACTCTTCATCGCAGTTGTGCGTGCCTGCAGGAGGTCCGTTATAGCCTAAAGAAACAATGCGGGTATCTTTTGAAATTACTGCGCCTACTTTTTTTACTACACAATGAGATTTACGAGAAAGGTTTTCAGCCAACTCCATATAAATATCATCAAAACTCAATTTACTCATGGGGCAAAGATAGTTTTGCTAATGCAGAATTAAGAATGCAGAGTTAAATCTTAGGGCATCAAGGGGAATTCTAGTGCGCCTAGTATCGCTTAAATTGACTTGTTATAGTAATGGTGCGCATCGAACACTATAATATTGAAGGCTTGCTTTTTAGCACATATTGAAAACATGATTTCCGTTCACCCAATCCTGTTAAAGATCAGTTTACCATCCGCTCAGGAAATTTAAAAATGAGTAGGGTAGAAATTTATAACGGCATGGGTGAGATGGTTGTTAATGAAAAAATAAATTCAAATGTATTTGCCGTAAATGTCACAAATTTGCAGCAAGGAGTTTATTTGATTCGCTGTATCACAGAAAAAGGAATTATAAATAAGCGAATAGTTGTTGCTGTTAAGCAATAACATTAAAATAAGATTTACAGCAAAACAAAATATTTATGAAGTTGATCAGACACATCGTTCTTATATGCAGTATTGTAATTGGTACATATAATTTGGGTGCAGCACAGGCAGGTCAATTAGACCAAACGTTTGGAACAGGAGGAGCAGTAGTCACCAATTTTCCAACCAATAACCAGTATGACATGGCTAAGGCAATAGCATTTCAAAAAGATGGCAAAATAGTGGTTGCGGGATATGGTGGTGCAAATGTGGGCATCACCCGTTATAATTCTAACGGAACATTAGACACCACTTTTGGTACTGCTGGTTTTATAATAGCATCATTTTCTACATCATTCTATAATACCGCTACTGCTGTTGGAATTCAGTCTGATGGTAAAATAGTAGTGGCAGGCAGAGGGGATAATGGTGCAGATTAT
The DNA here is from genome assembly GCA_031409815.1 of Bacteroidota bacterium. Taxonomy (GTDB): domain Bacteria; phylum Bacteroidota; class Bacteroidia; order AKYH767-A; family OLB10; genus JANLUX01. The sequence goes on along the minus strand of JANNXV010000253.1, from coordinate 666 downwards.
GATTTTGGCATTATGCGGTTTGATAGCCTTGGAGTTTTGGACAGCACCTTCGGAACATTTGGTAAAACATTAACGAATTTCGGTTTTCAATATTATGACAAAGCAAACGCGATTGCGATCCAAAACAATGGAAAAATTATTCTTGGGGGTGAAAGCAACAATGGTACTGATACAAGCTTTGCATTAGCGCGTTACATCAATGGTAATTTAGATCCTTCTTTCGGTGTTAATGGATTAGTAACTACAGATTTTAATGGTCATTCTGATTACGTCAATTCAATAGCCATTCAAAGTGATGGAAAAATAATAGCTGCTGGTGTAAGCCTCAATGGAGCAAACGGTGATTTTGCATTGGCGCGTTATGATACCACCGGTGCGTTAGATAATACATTTGGCATTAACGGTAAAATGACAACGGATTTTATAAATGATAATGAAGGCGCGCAATCAGTTGCAATAAAACCGAATGGAAAAATAGTGCTGACCGGTTATAACCGCAATAATAATTATTATGATTTTCAAACCGCGCAATACAATAGCAACGGAACGTTAGACAGCTCTTTTGGTTCGAACGGAGGTGTAATGACGGATGTGCTTGGTACGGATCAAGGCTATAGTACAGCAATACAGGATGACGGTAAAATTCTGGTGTGCGGAACAGGCGGC
>JANNXV010000252.1:0-9329 GCA_031409815.1 Bacteroidota bacterium | reverse complement strand
GTTCTTATTTCATGACTCATTGTAGCCAGGAAAAATGATTTAGCTGCTGTTGCCTGTTCGGCTTTATCTTTTGCCCGCTCTAATTCATGTTGCTGATTAATGCGATCGGTATTGTTTCTTCCAAAGTAACTAATGCCTGTAATTAGATTACCTTGCGATCTTACTGGATAAAGGCTTATTTCAAAATAGATTTTGGTTTTATCTTTCGTTTCATCTTCGGTTTCGTAACTAAAAGTGGCACCGAGTGCAACCTTTTCAAATTTTTGTTTCCATGATTGCCTTTCGTTAGCAGGAAGTTTATCGATAAAGGAATCTCCTTCTTTAAGTTCAACACCATATTTCTGAAAAAACATTTTTTGAAAAACAGAATTGATAACAGTGATGCGGTGCAAAACATCCACAGCAAAAATGGCTTCGGTTGTATTCTCAATCAGCGAACTCAGATTTTCTTTTGTTTGTTGCAGTAATTTATCATGTTCGTTTTTATCTGTGAAATTCTCCAGATAAATGATGGCAGCATCGGGTGCTGTACGTGCAGCCCTGAAGTGCACATAAACGGGTGTGCGGTTGCGAGATAAAAGTCTGCGTTCACCGGAAACCGTAATCATATCATCGCTGAATAATTTTGTCAATGGATCAATAACCAAATCTTTTGGATTGGTAATATCTCGCACTGATAACAATTGCAATTCAGATGGAAGATAATTCAACCATTTACAAATAGTAGCATTTACCTTGATGATTTGCTGACGGTCGTTAATTAATAGTTGTCCTGATGAATCATCACTTAGCTGTATATTCTGTGAAACGCGAATAGTGGCAGGTGCAATCACAGTTTGTAATGAAATTTCCGGCTTTGGTTCGCTTTGTATAAAATTTATTGAAGGTGCTTCTTGTTGAATGACATGGGTGTGAACCTGCGCTGATGGTGCTGTAATGGCAACCGGTGTTTCAGTTATACGACAAAACAAATCGCCCTCTTTAATTCTGCTTACTGAAACGGTAGCATGGAAAACCCTTCCTAAACGACTTTTACAACTAAGTGATTTGTTATTGAAAGTATGATTGTCTACCGCATGCAGTAATAAATTTGCTTCATCATCAGGCAACGAAACATTAAAAATATTTTTGAAGGAGAACTCGTGCATTTTATTTTTCCTGAAAATGCCGAACATGTTTAACGCTTTCTGATTGGCTTCTTTTGCCAATAAAGTTTCGCTGTCGAAAATGAACCATGCCTCGCCTTGTTGTTCAAATAATTCCGTAAAAGATTTTTCGCGGGTTACCGTTGCATTCAGCTTGCGTAAACGTAGCATGAGCCAGCCAAGCACTCCGGTAAGAGCAAGCATAGCGATAGAAATAAAAAGCAGGTTTGTGCTCACGTTTTTTGGTCAATAATGATTTTATTGTACGTAGAATTATAACAAAGGTTACAACCTTTTCCGAAATTCTAAGAAAATATTTTTGAGGGGTATGGAATTATTTTTCCAAATCATTCAACTCCTTTTTCACAAAATCACAAAGCTCACGAATGTAAGCGCCTGAAAACTCAAAGCTGATTCCGGCAGTTTTATAAATATCTCCAATGGTTGCAGTGTAGCCAAGCGAAAGTGCTGCAATATATTGTTGCAATGCTTTTGTCGGATTCGCTTTATAATTACGCCAAACAGCTATTGCGCCTAATTGAGCAAACCCATATTCGATGTAATAAAAAGGTACTTCAAAAATATGCAGCTGACGTTGCCAGATATTGGCAGCAATATCTTCGAGTCCGGTCCAATTCACCACATTTCCATTAAACGATTTATAAATCGACATCCATTCCGTTCTTCTTTCAGCAGCCGTATGAGTGGGGTTGGTATAAATCCAATGTTGAAATTTATCAATGGCTGCAATCCACGGAAGCGCTTCTAACACTTTTTCCAAATGTTGTTTGCGTGCACGTTTAAGATCAGCGGGATCTTTAAAAAACTCATCCCAATATTCCATCGAAAGCAATTCCATACTCATCGAAGCAAGCTCTGCAACTTCTGAAGGAAGGTTTTTGTAATCCACCAAAGCTAAATCTTTGGTAAGTATTGAATGCACTGCATGGCCTCCTTCGTGAACCATGGTAACCAAATCACGCAAGGTGTTAGTGGAGTTCATAAAAATAAAAGGCAAGCCTGATTCATAAAGGGGATAGTTATAACCACCCGGAGCTTTACCAATTCTTGATTCTAAATCAAAACGTTTTTTATCATCTAATGCTTTCACGCAGTTAGCCAGAAACGCATCTAACTTATTGAAACAGGTAATGGTTTTTGATACTAACTCCTCCGCATTTTTAAATGGCAGCAAGGGATGGTCTCCACCGGTTTCAACCTCTGAATCCCATGGACGCAATTCTGTATATCCTAAATTTTTGATATGATTACGATCTAATTCTTCACTGATAGGTACCACATATTTATGCACCGATTCATGAAAATCAAAGCAATCCTGAGGTGTGTAATCGAATCGACCCAGGGCTGCAAACATATAATCGCGATAATTCTTAAAATCAGCATTAAGTGCAACCTGATGACGTAGTTTTACCAATTCATCAAAAAGAGTATCTAGTTTTTCCTTGTCGGCCAATCTGCGCGTCATTATTTTGCGAAACACTTCTTCGCGTTTTGCACGATCGTTATCACGCAAATAATTTCCGGCTTGCTGGAGGGTAATTTCTTTTCCATCCACTTCCACCGTCATTGCACCAGTGATGACAGCATACTCATGTTCTTTCTGCTGCAACTCTGCCTGCAATGGCACGTTTGCATCTCTGAAAATTTCATTACGCTTTCTTACTTGACGCAAATAAATTTCAAATGCATTGTCATTGATTTGTGAAAGCAAAGGTGATGCAAGTAATTTTTTATCGAGATCGTTACTAACAGTTGAAATCTTTGGTTGAATTTCTCCAACGAAAAAATTAAATGACTTTGAAAATTCCTCATTCGCTGTATCGCAACTCATGCGTATGTAACGCCATCCCAAATCTTCTTGCAACGCTGCTTCAATTTCGCTGCGATCGAGCAGCCATTGATGCAAATCGTCAACCGATTTTAACTCACGTTGCAGGAGGTTGTCAAAATACCTGGAGATTTCATCCCAGCTATCCGAATTAAACTTTGCAGGAAGAAATGTTCTTCCTTTTATGGTTTCAATAGTAGTGGTGTCAGCTAACAAGAGAAATGGATTTGGGATTTGAGGATTTTGGATTTAGGGATTTAAGATTAAGATGCAGTTTTTTTCGCTGCTTTTTTCTTAGGAGTAGGTTTTTCTTCTCCTGGGTTTTCTGTATCCGCTTTTTTAGCTTTAGGGGCTTTTGTTTTTGGCTTTGCAACTTCTGTTTCTGTTTCAACAGGAGTTGATTCAGCAGCAGCAGTAACTTCTTCTGTTACTTCCTCCACTTTAAAATCAACAATATCTTTCAAGAGCGAATACCAACTGATCATTTTGCGGATGTCGGAAGTATGCACACGTTCCTCATCAAAATTTGGAACCATTTTCTTAAAGGTGGTTTTTAGCTGTGCGCCATCAGACTTAGAGGATATTTTTGAGGCATCACCATCATGATCTTTCATTTTCAGGAAAACCTCATTCAAAGGCATTTCGCCTTCAACTGTATAAACGCTAATATCTTTAAGCATTACAACCCGATGCATTGCATCTACAGGAAATCTTTTTTTGTCAGATAGCGACTCAATTACATAGCCACCATTACGCATTTGAGCAATCATTTTAAACAGACCTGATTTACCCGGAATTGAAACAATTTTTTCTAAACTCATTTTAAATTAATATTTGATGCAAAAATAGTTTTTTATATTGTTGGTTACCTGATTGGGATTGTAAGGGTACTTCGTTTGTAAAATCTCCTCTGGCTTGTTGCTTCATTGAGTGAAATATTCTTTCTTTACACTTATAAACCGCAATCAATGAAAAGTGTTTTTTATTTACTGTTGATATTAATTTCGTTTTCATCAATAGATACACACGCTCAGCTAACTGTAATTGACACCATTAATTTCCGCCCTTCTTATCTTGAAGACTCCATTCAGTTGATCCGTAAACGCAACGATCATTTTATTGATGCGCAGGGAAATTTCTGGATTGGTTTTTCTGATTTGGGCGCACGAAAATTAACAGATACCTTGTGGACAGAATTTACCACAGCTAATTCAGGTATTGCTTCTAATTATGTGTTGGATGTTTCTCAATCAGCCAACAACAATATGTGGTTTGGAACCAATAATGGTGTTTCGGTTTTTGATGGAACCAACTGGACTAATTACAATCGCACCAACAGCGGAATTATTTCTGATACAATAACTGTTATTGAACATCATAACAATACACATTGGATAGGAACACGTAAAGGTTTATCAAAATTTGATGGTACAACATTTACCAATTACAACACCACCAATAGTGGTTTGCCTGCCGATTCCATTATGTGTTTAGCAACTGACCAAACCGGAAATGTTTGGGTGGGAACCAAAACCGGACTTGCTTATTTTGACGGAGCGCAATGGATCGTTTATGACAGCCTTCATAATAATCTTGATGCCAACACAATTTATGATATTGCAATTGACGGAAAAGGAGTTGTTTGGGTGACAGATGGAATTCGAGGTGTTCACTATTTCTCAAATAGTGTTTTTGTAAATTATTTTGCAAATTTATATTATGATGCATGTGCAATTCCGCAAGTAAGTATTTATTATATTGATAAAGGGTCTGACGGAGCCATATATTTTAAATTTGCATCCAATTTTTTTTGTAGAGTCACAGTAGATGATACAGTGCTTATTTCAGTCTCACCACAAATAAATTTCAATAATTCTCCTACTAAACCGATATTTAGTGCTGATAAACTTTATGTATTTTATGAACCAGTAAATTCTTTTGGTTTTGTTATACATCCTAATGATTATAAATTTTTCGTTTATGATTTCAAACAACCATTGTTCAATCAGAGCGGAACTCCAAAACCGTTTTCACATTTCTCTTATGGGATTTTTTCTGATTTATCTATTCGATCGAGTCAAGCAGATCTAAATGTCAACCAGGTGATCGCTCGAATACTTAACAAAGGAGATATGCATTGGGATCCTTACAGTCAACAAAACAACTATGTCGTTCCATATTGCAGTAACAAACAAACGGTATTTGCTTCTTCAATCTGGTTGGGAGGTCTTGACCAATCAGGCTTATTACACACCGCAGCACAAACATATCGTCAGCAAGGAGCAGATGATTTCTTTAACGGACCTTTAGACACGCTGACAGCTCAAAGTGATAGTACCACTAGAGAAAATTATGACAAACTCTGGAAAGTAGATCAATGGATCATCAATCAATTTCGGTTGAATTTTTTGCAAGGAAATGTGACGAATGGCACTTATACAGTGCCGGAAGTAATTTTGAAATGGCCCGCATCAGGCAATGGAAATTTCTCCCGTAGTCTTGCTCCATTTGTTGATTATGATCATGATGGAAATTACAATGCAATGCATGGCGATTATCCATTTATTGATGGTGATCAAATGATCTGGTGGATTTTTAATGACCAGGGTTTGCATACTGAAACTCTGGGAACACCCTTTGGTTTTGAATTACATGGCAAAGCTTATGGTTATGGTTGTCCTGATTTAACGGGTATTGATACGGTTTTTAATTACACCACATTTTACCAATGGAAAATTATTAACCGCAGTGCAGAAACATACCACGATATGTATGTAGGTTTATGGTGTGATTTTGATTTGGGTAATGCCACTGATGATTATGTGGGTTGTGATGTGGGTAATGCATCATTCTTTGCTTATAATGGTGATTCAATTGATGATGATCCCTGGGGGTATGGCATTCCTCCTATTCAAAATGTTACTGTATTAAAAGGCCCATTGGCAAATGTTAATGATGGAATGGATAATAATCATAATGGTGTAATTGATGAACAAGATGAGCCAATTGATCTTTCAAATTTCCTTTATTACTATAATTCTCCCGGTTCCGCAATCCAGAATCCTCAGTTTGCCCAGCACTATTACAATTATTTAAGGAGCATCTGGACTGATAATACTCATATGACTTATGGTAGTAATGGATTACATGGGAGTATAAATTGTAATTATCAATTTCCAGGCACTACTGACCCTGAATTTCCAAATCAAGATTGGACAATGGCAATAGCCGGAATTCCTGAAGGAGATGTTCGAGGTGTCGGTAGCTCCGGTCCATTTACCATTGCACCCGGAGAAACACGCACTATAGATTTTGCTTACATCACCACGCGTGATCCTAATGTACAGATTTCAATAGCTACCAATGCACTTTATACTTCTTACATCCGCAACTGGTTTAAAAACGGAGCTGTTCATCCTTGTCCGCATGATTCATTTACGTATGTTCCACCTGCAACCGATACCAGTAGTGCCATCATTTATCCCAATCCTTCTTTTGATTTTGTGCTCATTAATATTCCGCAGGGAAAAACTGCGCAACAGATTTTGGTTTATGATATGGACGGAAGATTGTGTATTTCAAAAACCCGCGATGGAAATAAATTAGACATAAGGCATCTTGCAGTTGGTGTTTATGTTTTTAAACTGGCTACTTATGAAGGCAATTATATTTCAAGGTTTGTAAAATTGGAAAGGTAGTTGTTTAATGGAAGCCTATCTAAAAAACCGTCATTGCGAGGAACGAAGCAATCTGTTTCATTACAGCAGATTTCTTCGTTCCTCGCAATGACGGATAATTGCATCCATAAAATTTTTACTTTCGAACTATGAAAAAATATTATTTGGCAGGATTAATTATTATTCTCGTTGCCGGTTGTAAAAAAAAGGAGGATGAAGCGCCCACCATTGATTTTACTTATTCAAATAATATTGGCCAGGCACCTGATACTGTTTCTTTTCATGCAGAGATAAAAAACACAAATTCGGTAAAATGGTTTTTTGGTGATGGTGCAACAGGCGAAGGTATTGATGTAGTTCATGTTTATACGCACATTGGATATTACAGCGTCCAAGCAATTGCTACCGGAGATGGAGGGTCGTTGAGTAGATTTAAAAATGTGAACGTGTCACCGTACACTAAATTGCGAATTACTAGTTTAAGCACCACAGTGCCACCCTTAAAACTCGATGGAACTACCTGGGATATGGAGCCAAACCCCAATCAAAATAATCCTGATTTGCGTATTATAATTTATAACTCATCAGGAGCAGAAATTATGAATGATCAATATGCGGCTTACAATGTATTTTCTGCCACGTTCGGTTATCCCACACCGGCAGTTGTTACAGACTTTGAAGGAAGTTTTAAAGTGGAAGTGTATGATTACGACAATCCATCTACATTGGATTTTATTGGGGCTATTTTATTTCGTCCGGCTGATTATATGACTGATACAACAGCAGCTTTCCCAAACAATTTTTCAAAAAATAATGGAATGGGTTTGTCCGTAGGGGTAAATGTGGCGTGGGGTAATTAATGGTTAAACCGACATTGGCACTTCCATTAACAAAAACTCTGCGTCCGAATCTGCTTTAATCGTAACCTTTTCAGTATCCCATATTCCAAAACCATCACGTGTATTTAATACTTGATTATTGATTTTGATATCACCGCTCAGGTTAAAAACATACAAGCCATTTCCTTTTGCTTTGAAGGCATATTCTTTTGAAACACCTTTATCAAACTTACTCAAATGAAACCATGCGTTCTGGTGAATCCATACACCAGCATCGTCAGGTGATGGAGAAAGTATTTGTTGAAATTTATTGTGACGATCTGCAGCTTTTATGGTAATTTGATCATAGCGGGGCTTTACATTTTTCTTGTTCGGGAAAACCCAAATCTGTAAAAACTTTACTCGCTTGTCTTTATTCTTATTGTATTCACTATGTGTGATGCCAGTACCTGCACTCATCACCTGCACATCACCATTACGGATTACAGCCACATTGTTCATACTGTCCTTATGTTCCAGGTCACCCTCCAGCGGAATCGAGATAATTTCCATGTTGTCATGCGGATGTGTGCCAAAGCCCATGCCTGCTTCCACCGAGTCGTCATTAAGCACTCGCAATACGCCAAAATGCATACGTTCAGGATTATAGTAGTTTGCAAAACTGAAGGTGTGCTTACTGTGTAACCACCCATGATTTGCATCACCACGTGTATTTGCCTTGTGTAAAATGGTGTTTTCCATAATAATTGAATTGGTGTTTGGAATATGATTGAATCCCATAGGTTCAAGTGGTTTTAGCTCATCAATTTCATTATTGATAACATTGCCAACCGCGGCTGAAGCCACAAAAACTCCTGTGCCCATTAAACCTTTTTTGAGGAAGTTTTTTCTGTCCATTAGTTTCGTTTTATAAATAACAAAGTTAGCAAGTAAAAGTTTTTTAGTGAGTGGTTAATATCTTAAATAGCTAAAAAAATGTACATAGCTTTATGGCTCACGTAAAAAAGCTATTTTTAGTCCCTCCTAAAAATCGTATGAACCAGCCCATTAAAGGCAATAAAAAAATTATCAATGCTTGGGCCATGTATGACTGGGCTAATTCATCCTATTCATTGGTAATTACCTCTGCATTATTCCCTATTTATTTTAATGCGGTAACTACCCACAATGGAAATAAAAATGTGGAGTTTTTAGGTCGTATTTTTAATAGTGACTCATTACAAAACTATGCTGTTTCTATTGCGTTTTTAGTGATTGCTGTTATTTCTCCCATGCTATCTTCCATGGCCGATTACAGCGGAAGAAAAAAGCGGTTCATGTTTTTCTTCAGTACGTTGGGCGCACTCAGCTGTTCGTCATTGTTTTTTTTTACCGGAGTTGAAAATTTGTGGATTGGAGTATTTGGAACTGTGTTTGCAGCCATTGGCTTTGCGGGCAGCATCGTTTTTTACAATGCCTTTCTTCCCGAAATAGCCGAACCCACTGATCAGGATAAAGTAAGTGCAAAAGGTTTTTCGTTGGGATATATTGGTAGCTCAATTTTACTGATCTTCTCGTTAACCATGATTCTTTGTCCTCACTGGTATGGAGATATTGAGAGTGGTTTTGCTACACGTTTATCTTTTCTGTTAGTGGGTATTTGGTGGTTTGGTTTTGCTCAGATAACCTTTACTTATCTTCCTGAAATTCGTACCCATCGCAAAGCAGAAGGCAATATTTTTACCAAAGGATATCAGGAACTGCAAAAAGTTTGGAGCCAGTTAAAGCATACACCACGACTAAAAAAGTTTTTATCCGCATTTTTCTTTTACAATATGGG
>JANNXV010000251.1:0-13113 GCA_031409815.1 Bacteroidota bacterium | reverse complement strand
GTCAATTATTAAAGAGCAAATTGGTAGATATGGATTTAAGCGTTCGTGCATTAAATCCATATCTACCAATTTGCTCTTTAATAATTGACGCATGTGTAATGTATTCTCGTCTAATTCTTCAACAGGCTGTTTTGGCTTGCTTTCTAATGTTATTTTCTCATCGCTGAAAAGCATGAAATGATGAATCAGAATTTCTGCTGCTTCCTTTAAAGCTTCTTTAGGATGAACAGAACCATCAGAAGTAATTTCAATAACTAACTTCTCATAATCTGTTTTTTGCTCCACACGATAATTCTCGATATGATACTTTACATTGCGAATTGGAGTAAAAATGGCATCAATTGGAATAGTTCCAATGGGAGCGCTATTACTTTTGTTTTCTTCAGATGGAACATAACCACGTCCTTGCTCAATAGTTAAATCCAACTGAATTTTAACGCTAGTGTCCATGTGGCAAATCACGAAATCAGGATTTAAAACCTGAAATGCGGTAGTATGTTTGGCAATATCGCCAGCAGTAAAAGTTTCTTTACCATTGATGGTAACATGAACTTTTTCAGCATCTGTTCCTTCAATTTGACGCTTAAAACGAACTTGCTTTAAGTTCAAAATCATTTCGGTAACATCTTCAACAACACCTTTTATTGTTGAAAACTCATGATCAACTCCGGCCATTTTAATGGACGTAATAGCATATCCCTCCAATGAATTGAGAAGAATTCTGCGCAACGCGTTACCAACAGTAATACCATAACCTGGCTCTAAAGGGCGAAATTCGAATTGCCCGAAAGTTTCGGTTGCATGGTTCATTATTACTTTGTCGGGGCGCTGGAAAGCTAATATCGGCATGTTTCTTTTTGTTTTTTATTGTTATTGTTTATCTGCTTTTGCAGTACTAATTAAATCATTAAATTTAAAATCTTACTTAGAGTATAACTCGACAATTAATTGCTCTTTAATATTCTCTGTGATTTCTTCGCGAGCAGGTGCATTTAGAAAGCGACCAGACATTTGCGTGCCATCCCACTCTAACCAACCATGCTTTCCCATTCTGGCTGCCAACGCATCCGCAATAACTGGCAATGATTTTGATTTCTCGCGAACCGCAACCACATCTCCAGCTCTTAATGTATAAGAGGCAATATTTACCACTTCACCGTTAACGGTAATATGACAATGAGAAACCAGTTGACGTGCAGCTGAACGTGAAGGCGCAATACCTAAACGAAAAACCACATTATCCAAACGCGATTCGATGAGCTTTAAAAGGTTCTCTCCAGTGATTCCTTCGGTACGAGAAGCACGATCAAAAATCTTAGCAAACTGACGCTCCAGAATTCCGTAAGTGTATTTTACTTTTTGCTTCTCTTTCAACTGAGTTGCATATTCTGAAAGCTTTGAACGCTTTTTATTTAAACCATGTTGTCCGGGAGGATAATTACGTTTTTCGTATGATTTATCCGCTCCGAAAATGGGCTCACGAAACTTACGTGATATCCTTGTTTTAGGTCCTATATATCTTGCCATGTATTAATGTAGAGATTTGTTTTTTGTATTGATGCTAATTGCTTGTTACTGAAAAATTAGATTCTTCTTCTTTTTGGAGGACGACATCCGTTGTGAGGCATTGGAGTTAAATCCATTATTTCGGATACTTCAATACCTGCTCCATGCAATGTGCGGATTGCAGACTCACGTCCTGATCCAGGTCCTCTTACAAAAACCTTTACTTTTCGAAGGCCTGCATCGTAAGCCGTTTTAGCACACTCACCTGCTGCCATTTGCGCGGCATAAGGAGTGTTTTTCTTTGATCCTCTAAAACCCATTTTACCAGCAGAAGCCCATGAAATAACTTGTCCGCTGGTGTTGGTTAAACTGATGATAATGTTGTTAAAAGTAGCGCTGATGTGAGCTTCACCCACGGCTTCTACCTTTACAATTCTCTTCTTTGCAGCTTTTCCTTTTGTTGTTGTTGTTTGCTTAGTAGCCATTTTATTTCCTTTTATAATCCTGAATGATTACTCATTCAATCTGTCGTTCAATTGTTATTTAGTTACTTTCTTTTTGTTAGCAACCGTTTTACGCTTTCCTTTTCGTGTACGGCAATTGTTTTTGGTTCGTTGACCACGAACTGGTAAACCAACGCGGTGACGAATACCACGATAGCAACCTATATCCATCAATCGCTTAATATTGAGTTGAACTTCAGAACGAAGGGCACCTTCAACCCTAAACTTATCGTTGATGATGGACCGGATTTTATTCAAATCATCATCATCCCAATGTTCCACTTTTTTACTCCAGTCTACACCTGCTTCAGTTAATATCTCCTGAGCTGAGTTACGACCAATGCCATAAATATAAGTAAGGCCAATTTCGCCTCTTTTGTGTTTTGGTAAATCTATACCTGATATACGAGCCATGTTATTTGATTATGGATTTTAGATTCTTTTTAATCTACAACTTTAAATTAGATTACCCCTGACGCTGCTTAAAGCGTGGATTTTTTTTGTTGATTACATACAAAGTTCCTTTACGTCTTACTATTTTACAGTCAACGCTTCGTTTCTTTAATGATGGTTTTACTTTCATCTTTCCTGATTTGATGATTTGGTAATTTGATAATTTGATAATTAACTTATTATCAAATTATCAAATTATCAAATCGCTATTTATATCTATAAGTTATTCTTCCTTTTGTTAAATCATATGGCGACATTTCAACTTTCACCTTATCGCCCGGCAATATTTTAATGTAGTTCATTCGCATTTTGCCAGATATGTGAGCAATAATTTCGTGTCCGTTTTCGAGTTCTAATCTAAACGTGGCATTACTTAGTGCTTCGGTTACTGTTCCGTCCTGCTCAATGGCGGAGTTTTTAGGCATATTTTAATGAACTGTTATTAATAAATCTTTTAAATATTCGTTTTTTGATACTGCAACATCTATCGGTTCAAATGTTGAAAGCACATCTGCTGCAACATTTGTAATAGCAATGGTGTGTTCATAGTGTGCTGATGGCTTTGTATCCCGGGTCACTACTGTCCAACCATCATTCAACTGTTTCACATTTCGGGTTCCCATATTAATCATGGGCTCAATAGCAATGGTCATTCCCGGTTTGAGTAAAGCACCTGAACCACGTTTGCCGTAATTAGGCACTTCAGGTTTTTCGTGCAACTCCATTCCAACACCATGTCCAACCAATTCTCTCACCACTCCGAAACCATTTCGCTCAGCATGCTCCTGAATAGCAGCACTTATGTCTCCTACTCTGTTTCCTGCCCTGGATTTTTCAACTCCAAGCATTAAACATTCTCGAGTGACACGCAACAACTTCAGTTTCGGTTCATCTGCAACACATACGGCAAATGTATAAGCCGAATCGCCATGAAAGCCATTCATAAAAACACCGCAATCTACTGATACAATGTCTTCTTCCCTGATTTCACGATTTCCTGGAATCCCGTGTACAATCTCCTCATTTATCGAAATACACAACGATGCTTTAAAACCGTGGTATCCTTTAAATGAAGGCTTGCCTCCATGTGACCGAATAAATTCCTCAGCCAACTCATCCAATTTTAGTGTTGTAATTCCCGGTTTTATGTGAGAAGCTACCTCAGCTAATGTTTTCCCTACAAGTAAAGAACTAACTCTTATTAACTCAATTTCCTCAGAAGTTTTTAATACAATTATGCCTTGTGACATTCAGCAACTTCTGATTGTATATACTTTATTATAACTATTACATAGCCGCACCAACTGCCGTTGCACGTCCTTTAATTCTTCCCGATTTCATTAATCCATCGTAATGACGCATCAATAAATGACTTTCTATCTGCTGTAAGGTATCAAGTACTACACCTACAAGAATCAATAAACTTGTTCCACCATAAAACTGAGCAAACTGGGTATTTACGCCAGCAATTTTTGCAAAAGATGGCATAATTGCGACAAATGCCAGAAAGATTGATCCTGGTAAAGTTATTTTACTCATTACATCATCGATAAACTCTGATGTTTTTCTACCTGGCTTTACTCCTGGAACAAAACCTCCATTCTTTTTCATATCGTCAGCCATTTGATTCGGATTAACCGCTATTGCTGTATAGAAATAAGTGAATAGAATTATTAACACTGCAAATATGAAATTGTACCAGAACGAATGAAAGTCTGTTAAAGCAGCCGCAAATCCTTGCCATGTAGATGATTCAGGAAAAAACTGCGCTACAGTAGCCGGAATAAACATAATTGCCTGAGCAAATACGATTGGCATTACACCAGCCGCGTTAACCTTTAAAGGAATATACTGACGCACTCCGCCATATTGTTTATTACCAACAATCTTCTTTGCAAACTGCACTGGAATTTTTCGTGTTCCTTGCACTAACAAAATAACAGCTACTACAACACCAAACAAAGCAACTATCTCCACTAAGAATAAAACCAATCCTCCACCTTCATTCAAACGGCTCATAAACTCTGCCTGCAAAGCAAATGGCAATCTTGCAATAATTCCAGTCATGATAATTAATGAGATACCATTACCAATTCCTTTCTCGGTAATACGCTCTCCTAACCACATAATAAATAATGTACCCGCAATTATGATTAGCGTTGAACTAAACATAAAGAAAAACGGAGATATTACGTCAGGATTTTGATATGCAATGATAGCATTTGGGGCTTGTGCTCTTAAATTTATAAGATAACCCGGTGCTTGAAACAACACCACAATCACAGTCAAAATACGAGTATATTGATTAATTTTCTTTCTTCCACTTTCACCTTCCTTCTGCAACTTCTGGAAATAGGGAACCGCGATACCTAATAACTGCACAACAATAGAAGCAGATATATAAGGCATTATACCCAGTGCAACAATAGATGCCTGTGAAAACGCTCCACCAGCAAACATGTCAAGCAAACCTAAAATTCCACTTGAGGTTTGGTTTTTCAAACCAGCTAACTGGCTTGGATCAACACCCGGCAAAACAATATGGGATGCAAGTCGGTAAACGAGCAGAAATAAAATCGTATTGAGAATCCTTGTGCGGAGTTCGTCAATTTTGAATATATTCCTAAGTGTCTGTATCAGGTTTTTCATAGAATAATTTAAACTGTTGCAATTGTACCACCTGCCTTTTCAATAGCAGATTTAGCTGTTTCAGAAAACGCATGTGCTTTTACGTTAATGCTAGCTTTTAGTTCGCCACGTCCAAGAATTTTAACCATTTCTCTCTTTGAAGCTAAGCCATGACTAACAAATACTGCATGATCAAAATCGCTAATAGAATGTTTTTCTGCGATACTTTGCAATACATCCAAATTAAGTCCTTTAAATTCCTTTCTGTTGATGTTTTTAAAACCAAATTTAGGAACGCGTCTTTGTAGTGGCATTTGACCACCTTCAAAACCTGCCTTTGCACTATATCCACTTCTTGACTGAGCTCCTTTGTGTCCGCGTGTAGATGTACCTCCACGGCCTGAACCTTGTCCGCGACCAACTCGCTTATTATTTTTTGTAGAACCTTCTGCAGGTTTTAAGTTATGTAATTCCATGATTTCTATGCCTGCTTAAATTATTCTGATACAGTTATCAAATGACGAACTTTTGCAATCATTCCTTTAACCTGTGGTGTAAGTTCTTTCTCCACTGTTTTATGCATTTTTAATCCCAGGGCCTTCAAATTTCTTTTCTGAATCTCTGTACGGTCAATACCGCTTTTTACTTGAGTGAGTTTAATCTTAGCCATGACCTATTTTCTAATTAACCGTTGAACACTTTTGATAATTCTACTCCACGTTGCGAAGCAATTGTTGCAGCATCACGCATCTTTACTAATGCATCGATTGTAGCCTTCACTACATTGTGCGGATTAGAGGAGCCTTTTGATTTTGCAAGTACATCCGTAATACCTACGCTTTCAATTACTGCGCGCATTGCACCACCTGCAATTACACCAGTTCCAGGAGCTGCTGGCTTCAAAAACACACGTGCACCACCAAATTTACCTTCCTGCTCATGCGGAACAGTTCCTTTGTAAACCGGAACTTTTACTAAATTTTTCTTCGCATCATCAATGCCTTTAGTTACTGCATTGGTTACTTCCTTTGCTTTACCAAGTCCATGCCCAACCACACCTTTCTCATCACCCACCACTATTATGGCTGCAAATCCAAAGGCACGACCTCCCTTTGTAACTTTTGTTACCCTGTTAACGGCAACAAGTTTATCATGTAACTCCGTATCTGTTGATTTTACGCGCTTGCTATTCTGAATCATTATTTTTTATTCTTAGTACTATTTAGAAAACTAATCCACCTTCACGTGCTCCATCAGCAAGTGCTTTAATTCTTCCATGATACAAATTACCTCCACGGTCGAAAACTACTTCTTTAATGCCGGCTGCAATTGCCTTCTCGGCAATTGTTTTACCTACTGAAGCCGCTTGCTCAATTTTTTTTGCTGCACTTTCCTTTTCCTTGGTTCGTGATGATGCAGCTAATATTGTAATGCCGGTTAGATCGTCAATCATCTGGGCATAAATTTGCTTATTACTTCTGTAAACAGAAAGACGTGGACGCTCAGCAGTTCCTTTAATAACCTTTCGGATTCTGCTTCTTATTTTCTCTCTCCGTACTAATTTATGATCTTTCATTATCTTATAATCTTAGAATTCGATTTTACTTCTTAGCTGCTGATTTACCTGCCTTACGTCTTAATGCCTCACCAACAAACTTAATTCCCTTTCCTTTGTATGGCTCTGGTGCACGCAATGAACGAATTTTTGCAGCAACTTGGCCAATTAGTTGTTTGTCATGGCTCTCCAATGTAATAATAGGATTTTGTCCTTTATCCTGGCGGGTTGCAACCTTAATTTCTGAAGGCAATTCAAAAACAACATGGTGAGAATATCCTAACACAAGGTCTAACATCTGGCCTTGATTTGTAGCACGGTAACCAACACCTACCAGTTCTTGTTCCTTTTTCCAACCGGTAGAAACACCAACTACCATGTTATTGATTAATGCACGGTATAAACCATGTTGTGCTTTGTGTCTTTTCTGCTCTGTAGCACGATCCAGAATTACTTCTGAACCTGCAACTGTAACATTAATTCCATCTTCGATTTTCTGTGTTAAGGTTCCCTTTGGGCCTTTTACAGAAACAATAGAATTAGCAAAAGAAACCTGAACTCCATTTGGAATTGGTACTGGAAGTTTTCCTACTCGTGACATCGTTATTATTAATTTTCAATTTGTGATAAACACACTATTCCCCTAAAAAGGGACGGCAAAAGTAGGAAATATTTTAATAAAATCAAGTTGTAAAAAAAATAAATTCCTAACATTAATTCCTGAAACTGGCAACTACCATAAAGACCTGTTTTTTAATGATTTGACCCAATTAAAACCGTTAAATGAAGAGTTAATTATTCTATTAATCTATCAAAAGTTTACAGATCCCACCTTGTTTTGAACAAAACAGTCACCTTTTCTGAAATTAACTACTCATTAGTTTGAGTGTAAATTTCAATACGATCTAAAAAGGTGCGAAAGCCTAAACTTCAGATTCAATACCTTTCAAAAACAATTTAATGAAAAGAAGAGACCCCAACAAAAAATGAAAATACTTATGCTTTAACCAAGTACAGATCCTTTAACTTCTCTACCACAAAATCAATCTCCTCCTTTTTATTCGTATTGCTAAACGAAAAACGAACGGCCGGACGATCCTGATTAGCTCTAATTCCCCTTAGCACATGAGACCCTATCTCACTGCCTGATGAACATGCACTTCCGCCTGAAACAGCAACACCTGAAATATCCAGATTAAAAAGAAGCATCTCGCTCATATCACTTGGTGGGAATGACACGTTTAAAACAGTATAAAGGCTGTGTTCACTAGTTTCACCATTAAAGGTGATTTCCGGAATCGCAGCTTTTAATCTATCAATCATGTAATTTTTTAAACCTCGAATGTAGTTCATGTCTTTATCCATTGCTTCGTACGACATTTCCAAGGCCTTTGCCAAACCGATAATACCATATACGTTTTCGGTTCCTCCACGCATATTTCTTTCCTGCGCACCACCGGTAATAAATGGATTTATTTTGATGCGATTATTTATGTATAAAAAACCCACTCCCTTTGGCCCATGAAATTTATGCGCTGCACAAGTGATGAAATCAACCTTTAATTTAGAAAGAACGTGAGGAAAATGCCCCATTGTTTGCACCGTATCCGAATGAAAAATTGCATTGTATTTGCTGCAAATCTCGCCCACCTGATCCAGCGGAAGTAAAGTTCCGATTTCATTGTTGGCATGCATCAATGAAACAAAGGACCGCTCATTATTCTTAAGCAAATTCTGCAAGTCATTCAAATCAACATTTCCTTTTGGATCTAACTTAACAAGACTCAATTTAATCAATCCTTGCTTTGCCAAATCTTCTAAAGTGTGCAATACTGCATGATGCTCTATAGACGAAGAAATAGCATGTTTGATGTTATGATCGTGAATACTACATCGGATTGCCATATTATTGGCTTCGGTACCACCGGATGTAAAAAATATTTCAGATGGTGAAGTGTTCAACAACTTTGCAACCCGCTTGCGTGCATTTTCAATAGAAGACCTAACCTCCCTGCCAAAAGAATGAATAGAAGAAGGATTGCCAAATTGATTTTTCATCATTGCAACCATTTCTTCAATCACCTCAGGGTGAATGGAAGTAGTGGCTGCGTTGTCGAGATATACTTTCATGTTTTTAAGATTAACGTTTAAAATTTACAGTTCGCGGTTTAAAGTTACGATAACAACCTGAAACTTTAAAACGGGAACTTTGAGTTAACTATGCTTTTGCCATCATTTTACTAAGGATATCTTTAATATCCATTATGATTTTTTCAGCCAAATTTTCTGCCGTAGTCATAGATGTGCTTTCGGAGTAAATGCGGATGATTGGCTCTGTGTTTGATTTGCGCAGGTGCACCCATTCTTTATCAAATTCAATTTTAACTCCATCAATGGTGTTGACAGGCTGTTTCTTGTATTTGTTTTTGATACCGGAAAGAATTTCATCCATGTTCATATCAGGCGTTAATTCTATTTTATTTTTTGAAATGAAATAATCTGGATACGAAGCACGCAGCATGGAGCAACTTTTACCATACTTTGCAAGGTGCGTGAGGAACAAAGCGATACCCACTAAGGCATCACGACCATAATGCAACTCAGGATAAATAACTCCGCCATTACCTTCACCCCCAATTACGGCTTCCTTTTCTTTCATCAGTTCCACCACATTCACCTCACCAACCGCTGAAGCAGAATAAGTTCCGCCATGCTTTTCGGTAACATCGCGCAAAGCACGGGTAGAAGATAAATTGGAAACAGTATTCCCTTTTTTATTTTTTAAAACGTAGTCAGCTATCGCAACCAAAGTGTATTCCTCTCCAAACATTTCCCCGTCTTCACAAACTAAAGCCAGGCGATCAACATCAGGATCAACAGCAATACCGAGATGCGCTTTTTTCTTAACCACTTCTCGTGAAAGATCACCGAGGTTCTCCGGCAAAGGCTCAGGGTTGTGAGGAAATTGTCCATTGGGTTCACAGTATAATTCAACAATATCTTTTACACCAAGGAAGCGTAACAATGCAGGCACTGCAATTCCACCGGTTGAGTTCACACAATCAATCACAATCTTGAAGTTTGCTTTCTCAATGGCCTTTTTATCCACCAATGGCAATGCGAGAATGGCCTCAAAATGTTTAGCAAGCGCACTATTATCATTTACTATTTTGCCAAGATGATTGACATCCGCATATCGCACTTCGTTACTATCTGCAATTCGCAATACTTCTTCCCCTTCAGCTCCTGAAATAAATTCTCCCTTTTCGTTTAACAGCTTTAAAGCATTCCATTGCTTGGGATTATGACTGGCTGTAAGTATAATTCCGCCCTGAGCGGCATGAAAAACTACGGCCATCTCTACTGTAGGTGTGGTGCTAAATCCCAAATCAATCACATCAATTCCCAAACCGCATAAGGTGCCGGCCACAATGCTGTTGAGCATGCTGCCTGACATGCGTGCATCGCGACCGACCACGATTTTTGTTTTCTCCGTACCGTTTTTAGATTGTATAAAGGTTCCGAAAGCGGCTGTGAATTTTAAAATATCAACGGGGGTGAGTGAATCGCCCGGCAAGCCCCCTATTGTTCCGCGGATACCTGAAATGGATTTTATTAATGTCATTTGATGTTGCTGATGTTGAAGAAAAATATTGTGTTTTACGGGTGCAAATATAGCCAATGGAGGGTTAGGATGTTGTGAATAATTGATGGTGTTGAAAAACTGTGAGTTAATTTACTTAGCGTTTTCTGATTTTAAAATCAATTTTCTTACCACCCGATCGAACTGGAAAGAAGTTGTTAGATTACCCGGAATGAGGTTTTCCAGATTCTGTTTCAAGAGCCACTTTTAATAAAGGTAAATGAACAGTGCAGATGTTAAAAATAATTTCATGGTCGAGCAATTCATAATGATGGGAAATAAAGTCTCGGAAACGAACAATATCATCTCAATTAATAGCGGGATAATTTTGCTGAAGTGCAGGTAACAACCGCTCCATTCTTTTAATATTTTCTCCGATAGCCTGAAGCCGCATAGCGATGGCATCTAATCTTAAATTTCCATCGGCTGTAAATATAAAATCACTGGCTGTAGCAATCGGTGCGAAACGCTTCTCACAAACTGTGATGTGATCAAGGATAATAGAGATGATTTGCTTTTCGAATTCAGACATAAATCAGGTCGTCTCCAACAATGGTATAAAAACGGGGTGTAAGATGTGAGCCTTCACGAATGAGATCAATCTTTCTTTTTAATTTATTTTCTAAAAAACGTTGAAGCGCCATCAACAGGCTGAAATCGGGTTTTGCCATTCTTACAAGAATATCAATATCGCTTTCCGGCTTTTGCTCATTACGTGCATAAGAGCCAAAAAGTGCAATAGACTCCGCCCCGAATTTACTTTGTATTTCAGTTAGATCATTTTTCAATGTTGCAATTATCTGTTCCTTATTCATCGTTTCAAAAATACAAAATAGTTTTTGTAGGAGATTTTGAAGGCATTATAAGTTTTGGATTATGAGTTATACGCTGAAAAATCCGCGATAGAGGTCGTGGATTTTTTTTGATAGATTTGAAAACGAATTAGCGCAGTGTCCCTAAGGAGGAGACACTGCGAATACTGAATATTTTAAAATATTTCTATGAAAAATCTTATAATTCTTATTTATCTTCTGTTTGGAATTTCGGTATATTCTCAAAGCGTAAGCCCACAATATGATATTAGAAAAGCAAATTGGGGAATGCCAATAACTGAAGTTATGTCTTCAGAATATCCACTTACTCCCACACTAATAAAAGACAACAGTATCGAATACGATAATGTGGAATTGAGCAATGGACTAAAAGCCTTACTTTATTTTGGTTTTAAGAATAAAAGATTAGAAGTTGTTTCCTATACAATACAGGGGTACCCTGGAAGTCCTAAAGGAACGTGTAAAAATATAATACCACTTTGCGAGAAAGTAAATGATTCAAAATTTATTATTGAAGCACTTCAAGAAAGAGGATTAAAATGCAGAATGGGATGGTATTTTGAAAATTGTGCTATTGGGTCATTTCCACTTGGTAATTGTAGCTTAGAATGTGAAACCGTAGAAAAAATAGAGCGTATCGCAAGCAGCAATGGATGTTCGCACATTATTTTAAGTTTAGAAACAGCAAGGAATGATGTACAACTACATTTTTGGCAATATCAAAATCAACCCGAAACTTATAAATTCCTATATCCTGATTGTAATGACAGGTTTTATAATGAATTCTGTATTGTTCAGTTCCATCCTAATTCAAAAGTTAAAAAGCAAATGGATAAGGGAGATTTCTAAAGGAATATTTCTTTATTGAAACGCTATCTAAATAGAAATTTAAAGTTCGCCATACTTTCTCCAATTCGATTTATATTTTTTACCTAACGTATCATAAACAACAAAACGAACCTGTAAATAATCAGTCTTTCTGTTTTCTCTTATCCACTCCATAACCTTATTTCTATTGTAATATATTATTTTGGATTGCCCATGATTTAATTCGATTGGATACTTATTTTCAAAATCATTTACTGGAAATGAGGCTCTTCCTCCTTTAAACTCAATTTGTGGTAAAAGAATATATAAAGCACGGCCACCTCTATTTGTTAATTGTAACATAAAATTCTGCCCAACTAATTCTGGTGCCTCCTCACCATTTATTTCAACATTATTGAAAGTTGCAAAAATTACTGATAATCTACGACTGCGAGTTGAATGCCATGTTAAAATATTCCAAACAGTATTAAACAATGAAATTCCAAAAGCTGATATACCAACATATTTGAGAAAATCCATATTAATAATTACATTGAAATAAATTCTAAATGTTCAAGAAGAAACGGTTGAAACAAGATTAATCCTCCACCTTAATATTATGTCCCATCTTATCGCGCTTGGTGCGGAGGTACAGTTTGTTGTGCTCGTTGGATTGGATTTCGAGGTTTACATTTTCAACAATTTCTAAACCATAACCGATAAGCCCTGCACGCTTGGTGGGGTTGTTGGTCATGAGGCGCATTTTGGTAACGCCAAGGTCGCGGAGGATTTGTGCGCCCACACCATAATCGCGTTCGTCCATATCAAATCCCAAATCGAGATTGGCTTCAACGGTGTCGCGACCCTGTTCCTGCAGTTTGTATGCTTTTAATTTATTGAGCAAACCAATGCCACGGCCTTCCTGGTTCATGTACACTATTACACCTTTGCCTTCCTGCTCTATCAACTCCATGGCTTTTTGCAACTGAGGCCCGCAATCGCAACGGCACGAACCGAAAATATCTCCTGTTAAACAGGATGAATGCACGCGCACGAGGACAGGTTCGTTCTCGTCCCATTTTCCTTTGATGAGTGCAAGGTGTTCCTGGTCGTTCTGTTTCTGGCGGTAAGCTATAAGATTAAAATTACCAAGTTTGGTAGGCAGTTTTACCTGCACCTGCCGTT
>JANNXV010000250.1:0-9776 GCA_031409815.1 Bacteroidota bacterium | reverse complement strand
GATAAAACAATATAATTCATGTGCAGTAACAATGCCCTATATGACCTGGGGAAGAAAAAACGGAGATGCATCAAATTGTGTGGCCTTCCCTGTAATGTGTACCTATCAAGGTATGGACACTACCATAAGGAGCCGTTATTTAAAGCTCACGGAGTTTATCAATGGAGAAGTATCTCCTGTTTCAGTGGTGTGGAATTACCTGCGACAAAATTATCCAGGTATTGAATTGTACCAGGCAGACGAAAGTCACCCATCATTAGAAGGTTCTTATGCTGCTGCATGTTGCTTTTATGCCAGCATTTTTAAAAAGGATCCTATGTTGATTACTAATGATTATGGATTAAATGCAACTGATGCTGCCGTAATAAGAAACGCAGCCAAAACACAAGTGTTCGACAGTTTACAATTGTGGGATTTTAAGAGACTGCCCATAGCCGAGATTCGATACGATTTAGGTCCCGGTATAAATGAAGTGCTTTTTCAAGCCATAAACTGGGGTATAAACCAATCCTATTTATGGGATTTTGGAGATGGTGATACTTCCTCCTTGCCCTATGTAACACATTCTTATTTAACTGATGGAACTTACACAGTAACATTAACTTCAACAACCTGCGATTTGCAAGGGCTGCATACCAGCTTTGCAGATACTGTTATTCAATTCTGCAGCCATACACCAACCATTTATACATCTCATCCATGGCTATGCACTTATGATACACTTTGGACTCAAACAGCAGATTCCTATCAATGGTTTAATTATGGAGTTCCTTTACCTGAAACAAACCAATACTTAGCTAATTATTATCAATATAATATTTCGGGTTTTGCTGTTATCGCTACAGTTAATGGGTGTTCTGAGTTATCCCAAACTTATACGGAGACTCCTCAATGGTCTGGTTTTTACTTTAACGCAACAGGAGTGGGCAATCCTTGTTTAGGAGACACGGTGCCATTTGCTGTGTTACATATAAATGGTTTCTTATCGGGTTTTGAAAATATATTGTGGTATAAAAATGATACACTCATACCAACGATGACAAATGAAGACACCTTATTGATAACTGCAGGAGGCACTTATAAGTGTGAAGTAATCGATACAAATGCTAACTGTCCTTTGGACACTACTTCTATTGTAATTGAATTTAGTTGTGGAACAGTTGGTATTCCTGATAAGAGACAGAATTTATTATGGACTATATTCCCAAATCCAGCAACAGAATCTATTACTATTAAATTTATGAATGACTTTGTAAGTGACCAGATTCAAATTTATAATGTAATGGGACTTATAATAAAAGAGAAAGTAGCCCAAGCAAAAACGGAAATCAATATTGCAGATGTACCTAAAGGGCTTTACTACATTCGACTAAAAAATAATACTCAATCGGTTTTGAAGTTTATAAAGCAATAAAATGGAACTTGTGATAGTGCGAAGGAACAGAAGCACCAACCCACAACCGCGGGTTCAGGAAATTGGCGGAGCATTGCCCGCCCGAACGACCTTTCAGTCGGGCAGGGTTAAATTAAGCTTTGTGCTTCTAATCAAGTTTGTATCGTCCTAAAAAAATTTTACAGTTTAAAGGATTAATCCTGCAATAGGTTTACAACTACTTATTAAACCCACAAAACGTTTTTAGTAATTTTATTGAGCGCATTACAAAAAGTATTTAACTTTGAAAACTTAATTGTATAGAAAAACAAATATGAAAATTCCTACAGAACCTATTGGAAGCATTCCGAGACCTACTGAACTAATTGACGCAATATTATTACCAACTAATGGAAAGGATTTAGAAAAGCTATATGAAAAGGCTTTGAAGGAAACCTTGACAGCTTTTGAAAAAACAGGTTCTCCTGTTATTACAGATGGAGAGCAGACAAAGTCAAGTTTTTTAACTTATCCTCTACATGGGTTGCCCAATCTTGCAGCAGGCGGAATGCGAATTGATTTTGCTGATGGGCATTTTAGGCAATTACCTCTTTTAACCAAAGGACCTTTTAGGTTTGCAAATTATGCGGAACAATATCTTAAGTATGCTCAAGGACAAACAATAATCCCTGTTAAACAAGCGGTAATTTCAGCATCAGCATTAAGTTTAATATACCCTCCAAATGGAATAGAAGGTTACTCTCAATCAGAATTTATTTCAGACTTAATAAATGAATGTGAAAAAGATATAAGGCTTTGTTTGAAACAAGGCGCACATAAAGTACAAATCGATTTTACTGAAGGAAGGCTTTCATTAAAGCTTGACCCCTCAGGTGGTGTGTTGAAACAATTTGTTGAATTAAATAATCAGGTTTTTAATCGTTTTACAGATGTGGAGCGTAAAAAATTAGGGGTGCATGTTTGTCCGGGTGGAGATCATGACTCTACGCATAGTGCAGATATTGATTACACTGCATTTCTTCCTACACTTTTTGATTTGAATGTCGGCAACTTTTATCTTCAACTTGCAAGTGAACCTGACCAAGTAAGGGTTTTAAAAACCATTAAGCAATACCTTAAACCTAATCAAATGGTATTTATTGGTGTTACAGATGTAATCAATCCAAAAATCGAAAGTGCTGAAGAAGTAAGAGACAGAATTTTAGAAGCAGCTCAATACATTCCTCTAAACCAATTAGGAACTACAGATGATTGCGGATTTTCTCCCTTCTGCGATGATAGATCAACAACCCGTGAAACAGCATTCGCAAAAATTAAAGCACGAATTGAAGGAACAAAACTTGCTGAGGAGAAATTATTTTCATAGCATTTCATCGTGCGAAGGTAAAACTAACGCTAACACGTGGTTTGCGATAACGGGTTACCTTACCACGCAGACACATTTATGCAAGGTGGAAGTTCAGTTCTCAACATTAACATTAGTTATCAAAATCGCTATTTTCACACTTGCAGGTTTATTTTCCCTTGTAACATTCAGTAATTATTGTTGGTTAAGCTAACAGCTATAAGAGCTAAAAATGTGCTTGCGATAGATGGGGATTTACATTTTAATTAATACTTTTTGTGAAAGCACAACAATTTCAAATTAAAAATTTTATTTACGAATTACCTGAAAGCCGAATAGCCAAATATCCTTTAGCAGAAAGAGATTTAAGTAAACTCTTGATTTATCGTGATGGAAATATGGAAGAAGATGTTTACAGAAATCTGGATGAGTATATTTCTGAAGAATCACTTTTTGTTTTCAATAACACCAAAGTTATTCAAGCACGACTCCATTTTATTAATGCAGCAGGAAAGGGAATTGAGATCTTCTGTTTAGAACCAAGCGGTAAGTATGCTGAGCCCTCTTCAGCAATGATTCAGGAAAAAGGCGTTGAGTGGGAATGTTTAATTGGACGACTCAATAGATGGAAGGAAAAAGTAATCACCTTAAAGACGAATAAACTTTCGTTGGATGCTGAAATAGTTAGCAGAACCGAAAATCAGTTCACAATAAGGTTTAGTTGGAATCCTAATAATTTTTCGTTTGCAGAAGTTTTAGAACAAGTAGGAGATATTCCAATTCCGCCCTATTTAAAGCGAGAGAGTAATAACATTGATTTAAGCAGGTATCAAACTGTTTATGCCGAACAAAAAGGTTCTGTTGCTGCTCCAACAGCAGGTCTTCATTTTTCAGATTTTATTTTCGAAAAACTTAAAACTAAAAATATTCTTACTGAATATGTAACACTGCATGTAGGAGCAGGAACTTTTATGCCTGTTACAAGTGAAACTATCGAAGGACACAATATGCATGCTGAATGGATATCAGTTGATAGGGAAGCAATTCAAAAAATAGTGAACCAAATTTCGAAAGAAGAAACAAATAAAGATGTTATTGCCGTTGGCACAACATCTTTAAGAACAATTGAATCGCTCTATTGGATGGGAGTTAAAGTAAATCAGAATTTGCATTTACCTATTCAGGAATTAGAAGTTAAACAATGGGATGCTTATGAACTTCAACAAGATTTAACACCCACCGATTCACTAATTTCTTTGCTGGGTTGGATGAGTAAACATAAAATGGAGAAACTGGTTTGCAAAACACAAATATTAATTGTTCCATCCTATCAATTAAGAATTGTAAATGCCCTCATAACAAATTTTCATCAACCAAGTTCGACCCTTCTTCTTCTTGTGGCAGCAGTTGTTGGTGATGATTGGAAAAAAATTTACAATTATGCACTAGCCAATGATTTTAGATTTTTAAGTTATGGAGATGGCAGTTTACTCTTCAATATGAGACAAAGTAAAAATTAATGCTATTCAACATGCTACGGCAAACAAGGTAGCGGTGGTTTTAGGAGCAGCAGGGTTAAGAAATTTGCATATCAATGGTAAAATCAAGTTCGATTTTTAAGCAAAATCACCTCTCTTATAGGTCTTTCTTTCACCTGCAAACAATAGACAGCACTCATCGTAAAGCAAACTAAATGTGAACTATCTTTGTTATGCAAATAAAAGTTTATGAAAATTGGAATTGTATGTTATCCCACTTTTGGTGGTAGCGGAGTAGTAGCAACTGAGTTAGGCAAAGCATTAGCAGATAAAGGTCATCACATTCATTTTATAACCTATAGTCAGCCTGTCAGGTTAGAACATTTTCATGAAAATATTTCTTATCATGAAGTATCAGTATCAAAATATCCATTGTTTGATTATGCACCTTACGAATCAGCTTTAACAAGTAAGTTGGTAGATGTTGTTCGTTATGAGAAGCTGGATGTGTTGCATGTACATTATGCAATTCCACATGCTTCAGTTGCCTACCTTGCCAAACAAATACTTGCCACCTTTGGCATACACATTCCTGTTGTTACTACGCTGCATGGTACAGATATTACCTTAGTAGGTCGCGATGCAAGCTTTGAACCGGTGGTAACCTTTGCTATTAACCATTCAGATGGTATTACAGCTGTATCTGATAGTTTGAGGCGCGACACTTACGACAATTTTAAAATCACTAAGAAGATTGAAGTAATACATAATTTTATTGACCTGAAACGTTTTTCAAAACAGCCAAAGGATCATTTTAAGAAAGCCATTGCACCCAATGGGGAACGGTTGATTGTTCATACTTCTAATTTCAGAAAGGTAAAAAGAGTAGATGATGTTTTAAAAGTTTTTGAATTGATTCGAACAGCTATGCCAGCTAAATTATTATTGATTGGTGATGGACCCGAAAGAACCAACCTCGAGAAACTGGTAAGGTGTTTAACGCATCCTGAAGATGTGCGTTTTTTAGGAAAGCAAGAAGCGGTAGAAGAAATACTTTCGGTATGCGATTTGTTTATAATGCCCAGCGAAACCGAGAGTTTTGGTTTGGCTGCATTGGAAGCAATGGCTTGTCAGGTGCCGGTTATCTCATCAAACGCAGGAGGTATGCCAGAATTGAATATTGATGGAGTAACTGGATTTATGAGCGATGTGGGCGATGTTGCTAACATGGCTAAAAATGCAATGACAATTTTAAGTAATGATGAAACATTGCAGCGTTATAAAGAAAATGCCATAAGCCGTGCACGCGAGTTTGATATCAATGTAATAATGCCCAAGTATGAAAAATACTATCAAAAAGTGATTGAAGAAATGAAAGTGGAAGCATAGAATTTTAGGTTGTGTGTAATTAATAGTTTTTATTATTTTTAGGAAACCCAAAAGTTCAACCACCGGCTTTCTTAGCATTATAACCTGCTTCGCTAAGTAACTTTATTACTTTTTCGCGATTATCTCCCTGTATCAAAATTTCATAATCTTTAACTGCCCCTCCAGTACCACATTTTGTCTTTAGCATTTTGCCAATTTCTTCGAGCGTTTGCGGATTGCCCATATAACCTTTTACTACGGTAACTATTTTGCCACCGCCCTTGCGCTCGAGCCACACCTTAAAATTTTGTTTCTTTGGTGTTGGAGTGTTGTCAATTTCCGGTTCGTTAATTTTAAAATCAGGATTGGTAGAGTACATAATGCCTGAACCTGAATTTTTGTTTTTTGCCATAGTACAAAAATAATATTCTTAATAGCATTGATAAAAGCAATAAAGGTTAACTGCATTTTTTTTAGCTATGAGAGAACCTGATTTATGTAAACACAACTGATATATTTGCTGCCTAATTTGTTTGCGACAAGGAATATGAAACTTACGAGGTTGTTCAATGATTTTTTTGCCAGTGAAAAGGCGGGTGGACTAATTCTGGTAGTTGCAACAATTCTCTCTCTTATTATTGCAAATTCACCTTTACATATTAATTATGTAGGCTTCTGGGAAACCCAATTTAACGGGCACAGTATTGTTCATTGGATAAACGATGGATTGATGACTATTTTCTTTTTACTAATTGGTTTGGAGTTAGAGCGTGAGGTTTACAACGGTGAATTGTCTTCAATTAAAAATGCAGCCTTACCCATTTTTGGTGCTTTAGGTGGGATGTTGTTACCTGCTGCTATTTATTTAGTGTTTAATTATGGTACTGATGCAAGTTCGGGTGCCGGTATACCAATGGCTACAGATATTGCTTTTGCAATTGGTGTTTTATCACTGCTTGGAAGTAGGGTTCCTACTTCTCTAAAGATTTTTTTAACCGCCTTGGCTGTGATCGATGACTTAGGAGCCATATTAATTATCGCGCTATTTTATTCTACTTCACTTTCAATTTCAAACCTGGCTATTGCTTTATCGATTTTTGGATTTTTATTAATTCTTAATCGATTAAAGGTGCACAACTTGATTCCCTATTTAATTGGCGGAGTTTTTATGTGGTATTATATGTTGCACTCAGGAGTACATGCTACAATAACCGGAGTATTATTAGCTTTTGCGATTCCGTTTGCAGATGGTAGTGAGAAATCTCCATCTACCATACTACAACACTTTTTGCACAAGCCGGTAGCATTTTTTATACTTCCATTATTTGCCATTGCTAATACCTGTATTCCAATTATAGATGGATGGCATATTGGGCTGGGGCTTCATAGTAGCATAGGTATTATTGCAGGTCTTGCCATTGGAAAACCGTTAGGTATTTGGTTGTTTTCATTTATTGGTGTTAGCTTAGGACTTTGTGCTTTACCTTCTGATTTGAAATGGAAAAATATTATTGGAGCGGGCTTTTTAGGTGGTATTGGTTTTACAATGTCAATTTTTATTACGCTGCTCGCGTTCGATGATTCGGAAGTAATTAACGATTCGAAAATTGCAATTATTATTGCCTCGGTTTTGGCTGGAACAATTGGTTTTTTATGGTTAATGGCAACCCTTAAACCTGTAGTAAGAAAATAAAAGCAAAAGTGTTTTTATAACGCAGCTTTCTTAAATCGTTTTCTGATTGCTATTAAAGTGCCAATTATCATCAGTAAGCAACCCATCCATAAAATATTTATTTGAGGAAAAATTATTGCCTTCATAATCACAAACTCTTTGCTGTTGCTTTTCTTTTCAAAAACATTAAGCGTGATTTTATTTTCATCTGGTAATATATTAGCAAAAATAAATTTCAATCCAAGTTCATTCAGCACAGCATCCTTGGTGTAAGGTGTATTGCCTTTAATTATAAAAACAGGGTTAGCGTTTCTAACTTTTTTATTGATATCAATAATGGAGAGTTGTGCTTCTACAGCAAGGTCGTCATCATTCAACAACAATGCCTTTTTATCAATATTTTTATTTAAGCCTGTCAAAACAATCAAACTATTGCTGGCGCTCAAAGTGTCGCCAACTTTTATTTTATGTTCAACTGGTTTTTTATATTCATCTTCTGCGTCTGCTTTGTTTTCATCTTCTAAAGCTGCATAGGTAATATGTGTGTATATATCTTTATTGTAGAAACGCTTGGTTGCCGGTTCTGATACATTACCCATTCGTGGATTTAACTGTACTATTGGAGATAATGTAAATTCTTTTTCTAAACTTCCTTTAGTATGATTGGCTTTATAATAATCAATATCATAATAGATATTGACTCCTTCGGTGCGTTTGCCACTATAACTAACATAATACTCTCCCATTGCCAAAGTATCACCTTTGTAGAGTAAAATATTTTCCTTGTTGGGGAAATCCTTTCCTAAATCAACTTGCAACATATTTCGGCTGATGATATGTTTTTCAGCATTCGCAATTAATGCACCCAATAGTATCAATGCTATTCCCATGTGCGCAATGCTTGCACCGGCCTTTGGGAAATTCCCTTTTAATACCCGCATAAAATAATCCAGGTTGGCAACAAAAGCAAACACGCTTGAGAATGCAAGCAATACAAACTGAAACCTTTCGAATTCAAACAGAAACTGTAAAACAACAGCTGCTACAATGGAAATAATCAATGATGGAATTATTTTCATGAAAAAGTCCCGTGTATTGCTTTCTTTCCATTTTAAAAACAAGCCGAATGAAACCAATAATGAAACAATAATTGCAATTGGCACTTGCCACGAATTGTAAAAATCAACCGCATCGGCCGGAGGAGCCATTTTTGTGTCAAATATTTTATTGATTACAGGTATTGAAGTCGTAATGGTTATTTGAATAGCAGAAATGAGTAATACCAGCATACCCATAAACATCCAGAATTCGCGAGAAGCAATTTTTTCTTCCTCTGTTTTTGGGTTTACCTTTTTTCTATTGATAATAATTAAAACAATTGATAAGATCGCAAAAAATGCCATATAAAGAATCAATTGTCCCGACATACCTAAATCAGTAAAGGCATGAACAGAAGTGTCGCCTAATATTCCGCTTCGGGTAAGAAAGGTGGAATACAAAACCAAAATAAATGTTGCAGTGGTTAGTATAAAACTGCTCAATAATGATTGTCCGTTTTTGTTATTAATAATCATCACATGCGCGGCACCAACCAATGTCAGCCAGGGAACAAGGCTCGCATTTTCCACAGGATCCCAAGCCCAAAATCCCCCGAAACTCAATGCCTCATAAGCCCATGCACCTCCCATCAATATGCCGGTTCCCAAAATCATTACCGAAAAAAATGCCCAGGGCAATGCTGGCTTAACCCATTCGCGAACCTTGCCAATTAAAAGACCGCCCATTGCAAAAGCAAAAGGTACAACGGTAGATGCAAAACCCAGAAAAAGGGTAGGAGGGTGTATCACCATCCAATAATTTTGCAATAACGGATTTAATCCACGTCCGTCTTTAATTTTTGACAAGTAATCTGCCATTTGCACAAAGGGCAGATTGATAAAATCAGTATGGTTACGTAATAAAATAAATGGGTTCGAGCCAATTTTTACATCTCCCAGTTGTAACCCTAAAACCATAGAACACAAAAAAACCTGAACCAGCATGATGATACCCAAAACAGGAAATTCCCATTCACCTCCCTTGCGAATAAGGAAAACAGATAATACCATATGCCAAAAGGTCCATAACAAAAAACTACCTTCCTGACCTTCCCAAAAACAAGCCCAAATGTATTTGAGAGGTAAAGTAGTTGAGGAGTGTTGCCACACATAATAGTATTCGAAAAAATGATTGTGAATCAAATAAAACATAATGCCGAATATGGCAATTACTGAAACCCCATGGATATAAAATGCACTGCGTGCAAGTGTCCTCCAGGCAATTGGGTCATCGTTTTTTCGAAATAATCCCACAAAGTAAGCTACTGATGAAAGTAAGGCAGAAGCGAATGCAATTACAATAAATGCGTTGCCAAACTGACCATAAGCTAAATGTTCGTTTAAATATTGAATTTGCATACTCAATTAATTATGATTTACCACCTGCAGTTTACGTTTTGGCCAAAGCTGGCCAACCTAAAAC
>JANNXV010000249.1:0-16681 GCA_031409815.1 Bacteroidota bacterium | reverse complement strand
GGTAACTGATTTATTATAGCCAACAAATGAAAAGTATAAAACTGCTACTAAAGTAAATATGACTAACAGCGAATAAATAATTCCAAGACTATCAAATTGTCTTTTGATTTGAATAAGTCTGATTTTAAAAATGGCCAACTTGTTCAAGACGTGGAGTTATGATAGTGTTTTCCCAAACAAACGCACCCTGCTAATTCCTCCATCCGGAAAAATACTCAGCCTCACATGAGTAAATATTTCCTTACTCTCAATCTCCTTCTCAAAATAATGCTCGTAATCTGCTTGCAGTTTCGATTGCGGAAGAATGATTGTCCATTTTATTTTATCGGTGTTAAGGTTATTTTCTTCTGTGAGAGAAATGTTACAACCTTCAATCAAACACGAATCAGGATAGTTGCCTTTGAAATGACAAGTGTCGACCAATATCTTTTCAATTATTCCTTTATACGCCAAGCGCACAATCACCCAATCACGATTATTAGGTGTTCGGTTTCGTTTCGTTTCCCAACCATCACCCATATTTATTCCACGACCGGGCATAATTAAATTATCCATGTGTGAAAAAAACATATCGTTGCATAAAACAGATTTTGCTCCATTAACTGCAGCAGCTAAATCAATAATCTCATCTGGCCTTATTAAACTCCAATCCTTAAAAACTTCTCCGTAAACTTTCAATCTTGCAACACCACCATCAGGATAAATGTTTAATCGCAAATGAGTATAAATATTTCTATCTGCTATCTCATAAAAATTTTGTGAGCCCGGTTGCAAAGGAGATTTTGGCAGAACTTCTTTCCACACGATTTTATTCTTTGGGTCAGGCTGAGCGAAGTCGAAGCCCGGCACAACGTTACAAGCTTCTATACTTGCAAATGGTGGATGATTACCTAAAAAATGATTGGTGTCAATATCTACTCCAAAAATTTTTCCGGAAGTTGCGAGTTGAATGATGCACCAGTCATGACCGGGAGTTCGCTTTCTCCTGCTCTCCCAGCCGTCCATCCATTTTCCACGTTCGGTATATTTATCAGCAATAAAAATTCCACGACCGGGTTTTAATAAATTTTCTTTCTCGGCAAAGTAATCATCACTACATAAGAGTACCTTTCCCCCTAATCTTTCGGCAGCTAAATCAGTAAGTTTTGTAAAAGATGGTTGTAAATTTGTTTCAGTCATATTTAATTCTGCAAAAGTATTTTTCCATTGCCCAAATCTATCACATTCCCGTTATCAAAAACTTTTTTTCCGTTTACGTAAGTTTGTTCCACTACTCCAAATAATTCCAGGTTCAGATAAGGAGTTATTCTATGACGGTGTTGAATAATAGCTGATGTTACCTTGAATTTTTCGTCAGGATTCCAAACTATTATATCTGCATCAAATCCCTTTTGGATTTTACCCTTTGAAGAATCCAGTTTACAAAGTTGAGCAGGACGCTCACATAGCCACTTTAATAATTTTTCAACTGGAATATTTTTCTCTTTCATTTTGGTCCACACCACAGGTAAAGAAAATTGCAATCCCGCAATTCCACCCCATGCTTTTTTAAAATTACCTGATTCAATTTCTTTTAATGATGGAGGTGCAGGTGAATGATCGGTGGCAATAAAATCAATTGTTCCATCGAGCAATGCATCCCACAATTGATTATTGTTCTCCCTTTCGCGAATGGGTGGAGCGCATTTGTATTGCGTTGCACTATTAGGAATTTCTTCTGCATTAAAAAATAAATAGTGTGGTGCTGTTTCAACAGTAAGCGGCAAACCTTCCTGTTTTGCTTTTTTAATCTGCTCTATTGAAATAGCAGATGAAAGATGAACAATGTGAACATGCGCTTCAGTTTCCCTGCACAAATCAATCATCAGTTTGATGGCATTGTCCTCCCAACTTTTTGGTCGTGATACTAAATAGGCAGCATAACTTTTTGGATTTTGATCCAGGTGTTTTATATCATCATGAAATGCATCCAACTCACAATGCACCAGCAAAGGCTTATTGTGCTTTTTTAAAATTTTTAATGCCTTGCGTAATTGATCTGCATTTGTATTTGGAAAATCATCAATTCCGGAATGCGTGAGAAATGCTTTTAATCCAAAAACTCCGCTCTCCAACAATGCTTCAATCTCATTCAAATTATCAGGAACTACACCTCCCCAAAAACCACAGTTGACATGCAGTTTGTTTTTTGCTGCTACTAATTTGATTTGAAAATTATTTCTTGTTGTTGTAACAGGATTTGCGTTTAAAGGCATTTCAATCATGGTGGTGATTCCACCTGCAGCAGCCGCTTTAGTTGCAGTATCAAACCCTTCCCATTCTGTTCTTCCGGGTTCGTTGATGTGAACGTGAGGATCAATGATACCTGGCATAACAATACTGTTTCCAACATCAAAAACCTCACCCCAACCCTCATCTTCGGAGAGGGAGCTAATCACTTCCAAAATTTTTCCATCGCTTATTAAAATAATCGCTTCCTTAAATCCATCAGGAGTTAAAACACGCTTACTTTTTATCGCTGAGTCAATTTTCATTGTGCTTCAAAAATACTTAAGAAAAAACTTCTCAATTTTACTGCGTGAAAGAATTAAAACTTTGGCAGTTCATCCTCGACCAGCTTGTGAGACACAAACCTGTTGTTTTTATGTGTGTGGTGGAAAGTATTGGCAGCAGCCCTGGAAGACAAGGTTTTAAAATGGCAGTGACAGAACATGAATTGTGTGGCTCAATTGGTGGAGGAATTATGGAACACAAGTTTGTAGAAGCAGCTAAAGAAATTTTGAAAGAAGAAACGCAAAACTTGGTAGTAAAAAAACAGGTTCATTCAAAAAATGTTTCAACTAACCAATCGGGAATGATTTGCTCGGGCGAACAAACATTGGTAGTGTATCCTGTTAAACAAAATGATTTACCTGTTATTCAAAAAATAGTTGAACAATTAGAAAAAAATCAACTTGTAACTTTCCAACTTTCTCAGGATGGGTTCTCGCTGCAGATATTTCCAACTGAAAATAAATTTGAAAAGATTTCGGAATCAGAATGGAAATATAGCGAGCAACTTGGTTTCAAAAACTTTATTCACATTATTGGTGGCGGGCATGTTTCATTGGCCTTTAGCAAGCTGATGCGCGATTTAAATTTTCACGTTTCCGTTTATGATGATCGTAGGGAACTAAATACGATGGAACAAAATATTTATGCGCATAAAAAGAACCTCTTGTCTTATGAAGAAATTAATTCAAAAGATATTAATGAAACTCATTTTGTAGTGATAATGACCACAGGTTATCGTACCGATGGAATTGTATTAAGAAAATTAATTGATAAAAAGTTTCGCTATTTAGGGCTATTAGGCAGTAAAGCAAAAGTGGATAAGATGTTGCAGGAATTAAAAGAAGAAGGAATTGATGAATCCGTTATCAAATCTATCAATGCCCCTGTGGGAATTCAGATCAACAGCCAGACACCCGAGGAAATAGCAGTGAGTATTGCAGCTGAAATCATTAAGCTGAAGAATAATTATGCTTAAAAATGACCTATTCCTCATTAAATAAACCGCATTTCTTATTGTCCTATTTTTGATATGAAATTCAATTATGAAATATTCGTTTAATAACTTTTGTATCCCTGCTTTTTTAATTGCAATAGCCTTATTATTCCCACAATGCAAATCAGAAAAAAAGGAAGAACAAAAAGGAGGACCCGGCAAACAAACAATGACTGTTAGTGGTTTTGTTTTACAACCTCAGAAACTCGACAACGTTGTGCGCACAACCGGAACACTTCGTGCTTTTGATGAAGTGGAACTTCATGCTGAAACTTCCGGAAGAATTATTAAAATTTATTTTGCAGAAGGCAGTCATGTAAATAAAGGTGATTTGCTGGTAAAAATTAATGATGAAGATTTGCGTGCACAGTTCAGCAAAATTGAATCGCAAATAAAACTCAACGAAGCTCAGTTAAGCCGTCAGCAGGAATTGTTAAAAATAAATGCAACAAGCAAAGAAGAATATGATGTTGCAGATAATCAGCTCAACTCATTGAAAGCTGACCGTGATGTAATCAATGCCACCATAAAGAAAACAGAAATCCTTGCGCCATTTAACGGAGTGATTGGCTTGAGATATGTGAGTGAAGGAAGTTATGTTTCGCCTTCCAATCAAATTGCTTCCATACAAAATATCAATCCTGTTAAAATTGATTTTTCCATTCCTGAAAAGTATGCCGGCCTGGTAAATAAAAATGATGTGGTGAATTTTAGTCTTGAAGAAACCAATTTTCAGTTCACCGGAAAAGTTTATGCGATAGAACCAAAAATTGATTTATCAACCCGTACATTACAAGTACGTGCATTGTGCGATAACAATACTGAAAAAATTCTTCCCGGCTCATTTGCAAAAATTGAATTGCGATTGAAAGAAACACCAAACGCTTTGATGATTCCAACACAATCAATTATTCCGGTTTTAAAAGGACAAACAGTGTATGTTGCAAGAGATGGAGTTGCACAATCAATTCCAGTAAAAACTGGAGTAAGAACCGCAACTGAAATACAAATTACAGATGGATTACAAGTTGGAGATACTGTAATTACAACAGGAATAAATTCATTAAAGCCAAATGCGCCTGTTGTTGTAATGGTGAAATAGTTGTTAAGTTGATAAGCTGTTAAGTTGTTAAATAAAGATTAAAAAAGAATGAGAAATATACTTTTCACCCAACACTATTACAACCCATCAACTCAACAACCTAACAACTCAATAACATAACAATGTCTCTCTCCTCTACCAGTATAAAACGTCCCGTGTTAGCGATTGTAATGTCGCTAACGATTATGCTTTTTGGAGCCATTAGTTTTAATTTTTTAGGTGTACGCGAATACCCTTCCATAGATCCACCAATTATTACTGTACGTACCAACTATACCGGTGCCAATGCGGATGTTATTGAATCGCAGATTACGGAGCCATTGGAAAAGGTAATCAATGGCATTGCAGGAATCAGAAATATTTCTTCTGCAAGCAGTCTTGGCAACAGTAACATCACTGTTGAATTTAACCTGGATGCGGATTTGGAAGCTGCAGCTAATGATGTGCGCGATAAAGTTGCACAGGCAACTCGTCAGTTGCCACAGGATATTGACGGCCCACCAGTTGTTACAAAATCGGATGCAAACTCTGATGCAATTATTTCACTAACTATTCAAAGCGATACCAAAAACCAATTGGACGTGAGTGATTATGCGGAGAATGTGATTGCAGAACGTTTGCAAACAATCCCGGGAGTGAGCACCATTCAGATTTGGGGACAAAAGAGATATGCCATGCGTATCTGGATGGATCCTTCAAAACTTGCCGCACTTGGTTTAACTCCGCTGGATATCCGCAATGCGCTCGATAAAGAAAACATTGAGTTGCCCGCAGGAAAAATTGCTGGAAATTACACTGAGCTTACCGTAAAGACTACAGGTAAACTGAAAACAGAAGACGAATTCAATAACCTGATTTTAAAAGACAATGGAACAAACACCGTTCGCTTGCGCGATGTTGGTTATGCAAATATTGGTCCTGAAAACGAAGAAACTATTTTAAGAGAATCGGGTGTGCCAATGATTGCTGTAGCGCTGGTTCCTCAGCCGGGTTCCAATTATATCGAAATTGCAGATGAGTTTTATAAACGTTTGGAGCAAATCAAAAAAGATATTCCGAAAGATTACAAATTGGATATAGCACTGGACAATACACGCTTTGTTAAACAATCAGTAACAGAAGTTGGAGAAACATTGTTGATTGCAATTTCATTGGTGATCATTATTATTTATTTATTCTTCCGCGACTGGATCATTGCTATTCGTCCTTTGATTGATATTCCAGTCTCACTCATCGGTGCATTTTTTATCATGTACATTGCAGGCTTCTCTATCAATGTTTTAACGCTGCTTGCCATTGTACTTGCAACAGGTTTGGTGGTAGATGACGGAATTGTGGTAACCGAAAATATTTACAAAAAAGTGGAAGCAGGTATGAGTCCACGCGAAGCTGCATTTAAAGGTTCGGATGAAATATTTTTTGCGATTGTTTCTACTTCCATCACATTAGCTGCCGTTTTCTTACCCATTATTTTTTTAGAAGGGTTTGTCGGGCGGCTGTTTCGTGAATTCGGAATTGTGATTTCAGGAGCCGTTTTAATTTCTGCTTTTGTTTCACTTTCTCTTACACCGATGCTTAACGCAAAACTTTTGAGAAAAGAAAGAAAGCATACTAAATTTTACGTGCGCACCGAACCCTTTTTCGTGTGGATGAATAATACCTATCAAAATTCATTATCGCGTTTTATGAAAAAAAGATGGCTGGCTGTTTTGATTATTTTCATTTCATTCGGGTTAATATATTTCATGGGCAATACGCTTCAATCAGAACTGGCTCCGCTTGACGACCGGAATTTTGTTCGCTTAATTGTTAGTGCGCCTGAAGGGTCTTCTTATGATTATACAGATGCCTACATGTTGAAGCTTGTACAGTTTATCAACGATTCAGTTCCTGAGAAAAAAGTTTGTCTTACAGTAACAGCTCCGGGCTTTACAGGCTCGGGAGCTGTAAACACCGGTTTTGTACGCTTGGTTTTGAAAGATCCAACGCAACGCAAACGTTCACAACAAATGGTTGCTGATTATATGTCATCCATTCTTCCGCGTTTTCCTGAAGCACGTGCATTTGCATTGCAGGAGCAAACCATTTCAGCAGGTGGTGGCGCAAGCCGGATTGGTTTCCCGGTGCAGTATGTTTTGCAGGCCACCAATTTTGAAAAACTCCGTGAGGCTGTTCCAAAGTTTATGGATGCAGTAAATAAGAGCAACGTTTTTATGGGGAGTGATGTAAATTTAAAATTCAATAAACCGGAGCTGGATATAACCATTGATCGTGAGAAAGCACGCGTGCTCGGAGTAACAGTGAAGGACATTGCACAAACGATGCAGCTTGCATTCAGTGGACAACGTTTTTCTTATTTTGAAATCAATGGAAAACAGTACCAGGTAATCGGGCAGTTTGATCGTGCCAACCGTGATGAACCATTGGATTTAAAATCACTTTTTGTACGAAACAATCGTAATGAGTTAATTCAGTTGGACAATTTAGTGACTGTGCAAGAACGAAGCAGTCCGCCACAGCTCTATAAGTTTAACCGCTATGAAGCGGCAACCATTTCAGCCGGACTTGCTCCCGGAAAAACAATTGGAGATGGTATTGATGAGATGAATAAAATTTCAAAGAGTGTTTTGGACGAATCCTTCAGCACTGCATTAAGCGGCCCGTCACGCGATTATGCTGAAAGCTCTTCCAATATTTTATTCGCATTCATACTTGCCCTGATTTTGATTTATCTTGTACTGTCTGCACAATTCGAAAGCTTTATTGATCCGTTCATCATCATGCTTACTGTGCCGCTGGCAATGGCAGGAGCCATTCTTTCATTATGGATGTTTGATCAAACACTAAATATTTTCTCTCAGATCGGAATTATTATGCTGGTTGGCCTGGTAACAAAAAATGGAATCCTGATAGTTGAATTTGCTAACCAACAGCGTGAAAAAGGATTGAGTATGATGGATGCGGTTATCACTGCCTCTGTTGCACGTTTTCGTCCAATACTCATGACAACACTTGCAACCATGCTTGGAGCTTTACCCATTGCGCTGGCGCTTGGAGCTGGTGCGAAGAGCCGTGTATCAATGGGAATTGTTGTTATAGGAGGGCTTTTGTTTTCATTGATCCTGACATTGTTTGTAATACCTGCGATGTATTCGTTTTTATCACGAAATAAAAAGGTGCAAGAGAATGATTGATTGGAGAACAAAATGTGCGAGTCATGCTGAGCGAAGTCGAAGCAATTCGAGAGGTTCGTATTCTAATCATCCTGTGTCTTCGACTTCGCTCAGACTGACCCAACGAATAATATTTATTTGCTTTTTCCTTTTTATTTCTTTACACCATCTATTTGCACAGGAAAATTTATCCTTACAACAAGCCATCGAAATCGGTTTGAAAAATAATTACTCCATCATCATTTCAAAAAACGATCAGCTTATTTCAAAAAATAATGTGTCGTTAGGTAATGCAGGTATGTTGCCTCAACTCAATGTTAACGCTACACAAAACAATAGTGTGAACGATACAAAACAAAAATTTTCAAATGGAGGTGAGGTAAACCGTACCGGTGCAACATCAAATTCACTCAATGCAGATGCTGAATTGAGCTGGACTGTTTTTGACGGCTTTACCATGTTTGCCACTTACAACAAGCTGAAAGCTTTGGAAGAACTGGGCGAACTGAATGCCCGTTCAACAGTGGAGAAAACCGTTACACAAATTATTACTGCTTATTACGATATCGTTAGGCAGAACGCCAATTTAACGGTGATTGATTCAACAATGGAAATTACAAAAGTGA
This sequence comes from Bacteroidota bacterium, assembly GCA_031409815.1. Classification (GTDB taxonomy): domain Bacteria; phylum Bacteroidota; class Bacteroidia; order AKYH767-A; family OLB10; genus JANLUX01. Next base: position 8,233 of record JANNXV010000249.1, on the reverse strand, counting down.
AACTGCAGATTTCGAAAACAAAATTTGAAATCGGTTCTTCTTCTAAAGCTGAATATTTACAGGCACAGGTGGATATGAATGCAGACCTCTCTGCTTACAAAAAACAGCAGATGCGGATTGAAGAATCAAAAGTGAATTTGAACCAATTACTCGCGAGGGATGTCTCGCTCAATTTTGATGTAGACGACAGTATTCAAATTAATTACACAGCAAATTACGATGAGCTGAAAAATAAAATTGAAAAAGCAAACACCGATGTTTTGTTAGCTGAAAAAAACACCAATATTTACGGATATTATATTAAAGAATGGCAAGGACAACGGTTTCCAACCTTAGATCTGAATGCAGGATATAATTATGTGAAATTAAATTCACAGGCCAATTTTGTTTTAGAAAACACCACCACCGGTTTAAATTATGGCTTTACACTGACTTATAATTTATTCAATGGGTTTAACCTGAACCGTACCATTAAAAATGCCAAGCTTGATTACGAAAGCAGCAAGGTAAATTTTGAGAGCGTGAAAAGCGAAATTGATGCCGAATTAATAATTGCATTTCGTGATTTTCAAAACAATCTCGAACTTTTAAAATTAGAAGAAGCAAACAGTTTGCTTGCAAAAGAAAATGTTGATCTCTCATTAGCCCGTTACAGAACCGGGATGATTAACGAATTACAATTAAAGGAAGCACAGCAATCATTTAACCATGCTCAAATACGTTTGGTACTTGCCCGCTATGATACCAAGATTGCAGAAACTACTTTGAAAAAACTGACCGGGGAATTAATGAAGTGATTTATTCTTTGATAATTTTTCGATAAAAATGCTTTCCGTCCTTTGTCTCAGCATCCATCAAATAACAACCGGTATTTAGTCCTTCCAGTTTAAGTCGTTTATTAAAGGGTTTCTCATCGTAAACTTTCACCCCCTGGAGGCTAAATATTCTTACGCGGTCAATCGGCTTTCCATCTACCATGGAAATCATTAATTCATCTGTAAAAGGGTTAGGGTAGAGCATAATATTATTTTCGTAAGGCAGATTCCTTACTCCCGTTGTGAAATCCACATATACATTAGTGGTCAGGCTATCGAACAGGATGCTTTGATTAGAATAGGGCCAAACCACCACCACATTATTGCCTGCACGAAAAACCGTTGAGTCAAAAACAAATCCAAAAATTCCGGTGTTCGTGGTGTAAAGCGTAAGCGTGTCGTTGGGAAGAATAATCACTGAAGGGTTACTGTTGAAATAGAGATACTTAAAAAGACTGTCGCGCATCAGCCCTATTTGCAAAGGTCCCTGGTAAGGGGTATTGCCAATATTCTTAACCCTTATGGCAACAGGATAAGACTGCCCAACGATGGCAGTATCAGGAAAATTAATGAGCGAATCAATCGTAAGATGCACCTGTGCGCTTGCATTTTGATTGTACGCGCCCATTAGCGCTATTACTAAGAAACATTTCAACAGTAACCTTTTCATGGTCGTTCTTTTTGTATGAAACAAAACTATGCATTGTTGTTACGCTTACAAATTCTATTTTTGAAAAATATTACGCATCCAAAAATGAATATCTTACAACAGCTGGTGGCAGGAATGAACAAGGAACAGATTCGTTTCTTTAAATTATTTGCCGGTAGAACCATGACTCCTGATGACCGAAAAGATATTTTACTATTTGACTATATCCGTAAATCAGGTGAGCAATACAAGGATGAAAAAATATTTCAAAAGCTTTATTCCTCTGATGATAAAAATGCGTTTTACCGCTTAAAACATCGCTTGTTATCTGACTTAAATAAGAGTTTCTCCATTCAGCATTTTGAAGATGATGATTTTATTTACACCTGTCACATGCTGGCCCTGTATAAATATTTTGCCGACAACAATAAACTGAAAGAAGCGGAATACTATTTAAAAAAAGCTGAAAGCGGAGCAAAGTCGTTGGAGAGCTTTGAGTTGCTGGATATTATTTATGGAGAATACATTCGCCTCTCACAGGAAACATTGCACATTAATCCGGAAGGATACATTGAACAACGAAAAAAAAATCAACAACAAATTCATGAAATACGCGCCATTGATGATTTGCTAGCAGTGGTTACATACCGGCTCAAGAAAACACAAAATTTTTCTCCTGAAAAAAATCCGCTACTTGATTTATTAAAGAAAACAACAGATGATTTTGTACAAGACAGGGATTTGAAGAAAAGCCCAATGCTCCGCTTTAGGATTTATCGTGCTGTAAGCCAAGTGTTGTTGCAACGGCACGATTACAAACCATTGGAACAATATCTTCTAAATATTTATAAGGATTTTGAGAAAGAACAATTGTTTAATAAGAACAATCACGACACCAAGTTGCAGATGCTGACTTATATTGTGAACACATTGTTTAAAAACAATAAACTCAAACAATCATTACAATATGCAGAACTGTTACGCAAAGCAATGGAAGAATATCATCATATACTTTATGACAAATATTTTTTCTTTTACTACAATTCTTTGGTAATTAACTATTCCGTTCTTGATAAAGATAAAGCCATTGAAATACTGGAAGACTTAAAAGACAACGAAAAAATAAAATCAAATTCGTTTTATCACATGTTTGTGTATATCAACTTGGCAACTCAATGGTTTGATAAAAAAGTTTTTAAAGAAGCTATCAAAAATATCACTCGTCTTTATTTATTAGATGGCTACAAATCGGCCGACCGTTCGCTTAAATTTAAGATTGCAGTTTCAGAGCTAATAATCCGTTATGAACTGGAAAGTTTTGATGTATTAGAGTACAAAATGGCACAGGTAAAGAAAGATTATAAAGATTTACTATCCAAAGAAGTGCATTTGAATGAGAAAGATTTATTACTAATATTGAAGGATATGGTAAATTTACCTCAACCTTTTAAGAACAAAATACTACGTAATAGAATTGCAAATTTTATAAGTAGAAATAAGTCAGTCAATGAAGAAACTGAAATCATCAGTTACACCGAATGGGTATGTAAATTAACCAAAGAATTCGGGACGCTGAATGCGTAAGAATTAACAAATCTTTATTTGGGTGATCCGTAAACCCGGCTTACTTTTACATCGTTAAAACACTAAAACAAAAAAATTATGAAAAAGATTACTTACCTTAAATTAATGCTGGCGATGTTGACCTTGTTTGCATCACAGTTTGCAACTGCCCAGTGCGTTGCATCTTACACTTACACTATTGATTCCAGTGGAACAGCGGTGTTTACTAATACTTCATTTGGTGTTTACGATTCAGCTCAATGGTCGTTTGGGGATGGTTCAGGAGCAACAACGCTTGCCGGTTTATCAACGGTTACACATCAGTATAATTTCTTTGGGCCTTATGTTGCTTGCCTGACGATTTACACTGTTAACGGCCCCTGCCAATCCACTTTCTGCGACACCATTTCTACTAATTCATCGGGTGGTGGTTGTGTTGCCTATTTTACAGTAAGTCAAAATCCGGGCACCACATCATTTCAATTTACCAACTTATCCACTGGCCAATTCAGTTCAGTTGTTTGGGACTTTGGTGATTCTAGTGGAGTCTCTTCATTATTAAACCCTCAGCATACTTATAATGGACCCGGCACCTATACAGTATGTTTGACCATTGCAAACCTTTTGCAACAGTGCAACGATACCTATTGCTATAATGTTGTTGTTGGTGGATCAGGTACTACTTGTAGTGCTCAATTCTCCTATCAAAGCAGTGGATCGACATTTTCATTCTTTACAAACAACACTTTTGGCTTAAATTACAACTGGAGTTTTGGCGATGGTAGTAATTCATCAGCACCAAACCCAACTCATCAATATACACAGACCGGAAGTTATGTTGTTTGTTTAACCGTAACTGATTCTGCTCAATCATGTTCCGACACCTATTGTGATAGTATTTATGTTTCAAGTCCAGGAAATTGTCAAGCGAGCTTTAGTTATACAACCATTAATCCGGTTGGAGGAAACAATGTTCAGTTTACGAATTCATCTACCGGATCACCCTCATCATGGTATTGGACTTTTGGCGACAGCACGGTAAGTACTGCTCAAAATCCAACCCACCTTTACGCACAAAATGGAACTTATTATGTATGCCTTACTATCACCAATTTTTTAACCAGTTGCACCAGTACTTACTGTAGTTATGTTACAGTTGGAAACTCGTCTGGATGTCAGGCTTATTTTAATGCAACACCCGATACCTCAAATGGCGTTCAATTCACAAATACATCAATAGGTAATTTCGTAAGTGTTTATTGGTCATTTGGCGATGGCGGAAACTCACAATTAACTAATCCATTTCATCAATATGCCTTTCCCGGAGCGTACTTGGTGTGCCTGTCGCTATATGTAAATGGTGCAATATGCGATTCTTATTGCGATTCAGTAATTGTAGGCAACCCTGCAAATGCGTGTGTGCCTGTTTTCTATTCTTATCCCGATTCATCAGTATTTGGAAATGGTGTTGTTACTTTCGGAGTGTTTAATAATTGTCCTAACACACAATATATTTGGAGTTTTGGTGACAGCACATTTGGAACAGGTTCAAATCCAACGCATACTTATGCTGATAGCGGCTGGTACTATGTTTGCGTTACTGCAGGCAATGCTTCAGGTACATTTACTTTTTGCGATAGCGTTTACTCCAATCGCGTTGGGATAGTAGGATTGAACGAAAACTCTTCAGCTACTTTTTTAACTATTTATCCGAATCCGATGTCAGGCCTTGGCACAGCAACTATACAGTTATCTACTAATGCTCGTGTTAAATTGGATTTGTATTCATTAGATGGAAAACAGTTATCAAACATTGTTGACGCTTATACACAGCAAGGCATTTTAACTATTCCGGTTGATCTTACAAAACTTTCAAATGGAGTTTATCTAGTTCGATTAAACGTAAATGATACTGTTTCTTATCAAAAAATTTCAATACTAAAATGAAAAGAGTTTAATCAGTAGTTGTTTTTAGTACACCCCTTGAAAAACATCTCAGGGGGTGTTTTTTTATGTACAATTAATGCAGTCATTTTTCTAAAATTCAATACCTCTTTTCATTTACATTTGTTATGTAGTAATATTTGATGGTTACACTAAACAAGTAATGAACCCTTTTATACAACAATTCCTCCAAAAGACTTTGAAAAAGAATGGGGTCAAAACTAAGGAAACAAGAATTGTGATTGAGAGTGCTTACATAACAGCAAAAAATTATCTAGTATTTAAAATTGCATTTGTAAGTCTTATTAAAGATTCTTTGTTAATCTGCATTGGAATTTTTTTGGCTGCATTTGGATTAAAAAGCTTTTTGTTGCCAAGTAGTTTTATAGACGGGGGAGCTACAGGTATTGCACTACTAGCTGCTGAAGTAACCAAAGCATCCTTGCCCATTTTGATTGTTATAATCAATATTCCATTCGTTATTTTAGGTTATTCAGTTGTAGGCAGACAATTTGCTATCAAAGCCGCAATTGCCATTGGTCTCTTAGCCTTGGTACTTGCAACGATTGAATTTCCTGAAGTTACAAACGATAAACTTTTGGTTGCAATTTTTGGAGGTTTCTTTTTGGGGGCAGGCATTGGATTTGCAGTTCGCGGTGGGGCAGTATTGGACGGCACTGAAGTATTAGCCATTTTTTTAAGCCGCAAATTACGAGTCACCATTGGCGATGTAATAATCCTGATTAATTTAATTGTGTTTTCGTCTGCCGCCTATTTACTATCTGTGGAAACAGCTTTGTATTCGCTTATTACCTACTTGTCGGCTTCAAAAACACTGGATTTTGTAATTGAAGGAATTGAAGAATACACAGGCATAACCATAATATCATCTCACAGTGAAGAACTACGTGCAATGATTACCCAAAAACTTGGCAGGGGAGTAACTATTTACAAAGGGAAGAGTGGATTTGGAACACATGGAAATACCAACGAAATCGATATTATATATACAGTTATAACCCGGCTTGAAATTAGTAAGCTGAATAATGAAATTGAAAAAATTGATCCGAATGCTTTTGTGGTAATGAATAGTATAAAAGATACAAAAGGCGGTATGGTAAAAAAAAGACCGTTTAAAAAGTAAAGCTATTGCTAATGGAAATCAAAACTTCTTACCAAGTCACGGTTTGGAGCTTCACTATGACATCCAATACAATCACTTCCAGACTTTGCAGAACTATAAATTGCGTTTCCATTGGGTTGAAATTCTGCCCAAACCCAATTACTTCCTTCATATAAATTGTTGGGGTCCTTTTTCATAACTGCATACACACTAATTGAACCAGCTGAAATAACTTCTTTTACAATTACAGATCCAGTTGGAAAAGTGCTGCCGGCAGGTAATTCTCCTGAAGCATCAAGTGCTGAATCAGCAGTAGCATTAAATCGTAACTTGAATGAACCATGTGGACTAGCGCTGGCACCAGGTAAAATGTTTCCATTCTGATAATAAGTATATCCTGATTGATTGATTTCTTTAAAGAGTAACTTATCTACATCAGATTCTCCTTTATCCTTTCTACATGAATTAAAAAAAAGCATAGTTCCTGAAATCATTAATAATAAAACTGCAACTTTCTTCATGATACAATATTTAATAAGGTTTGTGCTAACAATAAACAAATTTAATTGATTCCTTCCTCATTACTTTTTCAGTGGCAAAACCCAATTTCTCAAATCGTAAGGATTGTATTTCTTCTGCATTAAATCTGTTTCCGGATCTATCATATACTGTTCTGCCCGACCATTAAATCTTATTTTTATTTTAGTCTTAACTCCAGCTCCACTAAGTCCCTTCGCCCGGGCATCGTTAGCAAGAAAGGTTCCAAATTGATATACCATTTTTGGATCTAGTTGCATGGTTTGCAATTGGGCATAAGTTAAATATTTTTCAGGGTCAAGATCCATAAGTCTTTTATTTGCATAATCGACCACTGTAAATTTCATTTCTGAAAACGAGCGGTGTTGTATTTTCATGCGCCATGCAAAACGTTGACCTACTCCATACCATTCTGGATCGCCAGGAAACAATAAATACCGGAATGGGAACAATAATTGAAAAAATAAATAAGCTGCGAGTAAAATTGTAATTCCCTTATTGGGAGCAATTAGATTATGCTGTCCTTTCTGCTTTGCTTCCTTCCTATTAACATTTTGATTTTTTATAAAGAACTCATGAATTGTTTCAGGTTCGAAAAACAATATGGTTGCCAAAATCATAAAAAAGGGAAACACCCCAATATCGTTAAAAATAATAGCGTTACTAATGTTGAAAAACAAAACACCAATAATACCAATGATTCGAGTCCGCTTAAACCATAGCAAAAAGCCAATACTTAGATCAAACAACAAACCGCCATACACCAACAAGTTTTCTGTAACTGTTGATTCAATTCCATTTAACTGCAATAATTGATGCATTGGTTCATGCAACACAAGCCAATCGGAATTTATTTTGGCGACACCTCCATAGAAATACACAATGAAAATCTGTATCCTGAAAATCAGTATCTGCCATTGTGGTAGTGTCGATTGCTTTATACTTTTATTGAGCGATAGTGCTGTTTCACCATTGGTAATGATCAACAAGAAACAGAGCAGAATAAAAAGATACAAGTGATTATTGTATAAACTTTTATCAATAAAAAAAAGGTAGGTAAATCCAGAAAAAAACAAAACTGTTGCAGCACGATACACAATCCCTAAAGTGATGCAAACAGCAGACAAGAACAATAAAAATAATAATACTTCCATTGTTTTTCCGGGCAATAACTTAACCCATTCAAGACCTTCATAAGTAAATAAGAAAGTGGAAGCACGCAATCCCTTATTCAATAAATCAATGCTGAAATAATAAAACATTTCGTACACCAAACACAATCCAAATAAGATTCGGAATAAACCGATTTGGGTGGAGGGTACTGGCTTGTATAAATAATTATTTATTCGTTTAAACATAATTGCAATTTTAGTGAAAAATTATACAATAGTTTTTAATAAAAAATCTAAGACCGTCATGCTGAACTTGTTTCAGCATCTCTCCAATTAGACAGATGCTGAAACAAGTTCAGCATGACATTCGCTTTTTAATCAACGAAACGATTCATAAACCCATTCGTAAAAAAATTAACTACTTTCAGCATCAATATTCAGCCATGCAAAAGATTAAAAAATTATTGGTAGCCAACCGGGGCGAAATTGC
>JANNXV010000248.1:0-7684 GCA_031409815.1 Bacteroidota bacterium | reverse complement strand
TCCTTCACTTAAGCCAGATAATATTTCAATGGTGCCACTATAATTGCGACCTGTAGTAACTGTTCTTCTTTTTGCAATGGCTTTGTCTTTAGTTCCGTCAGCAATAAAGAGATAACTACCATCACTGCCAGCCTGTACTAAATTTACAGGTACACTAATTGCTTTTTGTGATTGATAGTCGGCAATTTTTAACACAGCTATCATGTTTGGATGCAAATCCAGATTTTTATCATTCACTTTAACCTCAACATGAAATGTGCGGTTAACCGGATCAATTACTTTACCTGAATAGGTAAGCTTTGTTTTATAATCTTTAGCTAAATCAGGGAACTCAATAATCACATCATTACCTTGTTTCACTTTTGAAATATAAGTTTCCGCAATTTCTGCCTTCACTTTTAAGTCAGATAAATTCACCACACGAATAGCTTGTGAACCAGGTTGCACCGCTTGGCCGATTTTTATATTAACTTCATCAACTGTGCCATCAATAGGAGACTTAATACGAAGCATTTCTAAACCTTCTCTCATAGTAGCAACTCTTTTTTGCGTTGATTCATAATCATTCTTTGCTTTTAAATAATCAGCTTCGCTGCCTACTTTTTGATCCCACAATGCTTTTCTTTTTTGATACATCGTTTTAGCAAAATCAAGACTGTTTTCAGCTTCTTCAATTCCTTTCATTGAAGAGGCAGCATCCAACTCTGCCAAAACTGCTCCTTTGCTTACTCGGTCTCCGGCCTTCACATTAATTTTTGTAACAGTGCCCGGAGCTTGTGAACTCAATACAACATCTTCTTCTGCATCCACTTTTGCCTGTACTTCTACATAATGAATAAAGGGTTGAAATTGAGCAGTCGAAATCATAATTTCTTTCGATTTGTTTTTTTCAGTTGTTTCGCCTGATGCCACCAATTCGGTTTCAAGGGTAGTAATTTTTTCTTGCAATGCTGATTGCTCTTTTTTAAGATTTTCCAGTTCAGATTTTTTATCTGAAGAGTTTCCTGAAGAGCAAGCTGCCAATGCTAACATCAGTACAAAAGCGATAATATTATTTTTCATAGGGAGTGATTTGATTATATTTTTTTGGTTTTTATTTTATGTTTCCTAATGCTTTATCTACATCTATTTTAGAAATGATAGTATTGTACATTGCTCTGAAATAATTGTTTTCTGCTTCTTTTAAATCAGCTTCAGCATTCGCCATCTCTAAACTTGAGCCCACGCCATTGTCGAATTTGATTTTTGTAACGCGCACTATTTCGGTGGCTAACTCTCGATTTTTTTTACTTGTTTCAAGCTCAGATAAATTGTTTTGTAAATTTGATTTAGCATTTTCGAATTCGAAGGTTACACTTTGTTTAAAGGTTTCCATCGAATTCTGAATTTTGTTCAATTCAAGTTTCGATTGCTTAACACGAGAATTGGTTTGCAAACCGTTCCAAATGGGTACTGTTAATTTTAAACCAACAATGGTTGTTGGGTACCAGCGATAATCAGAATTCAAAATATTAAATTCACTTCGTGCAGCAGTAGTTCCAGCACTACCGAAAGCAACCAAGCTAGGATAATATTTTGAACGATTGTTTTTTAGATCAAGTTCTTTGAAACGTTCTTGTGTTTGCATTAAACTGTATTCGTTTCGATTATTATAATCGGCTTGAGTGGGAATGCTCATTGCTCCCCATTTACTTTCATCCAACTGATCTGTTAACTGCAGATTAGCAGTTTGTGCCATACCCATTTGAAACTTAAGTGTTGAATAGGCAATAGCTGAAATTCTTTCGATATTTTGCTTTTGAACCAATATATTGTTGTAATTCAATTCAGCCCTATCAAGATCAAGTTTCTCGACAAGTCCATTTTCAAACATTAACTTCAGGTCGTCACGATATTTTTTGACACGTATTTCATTGGCTTTAACCAACTCTAAACTTGCACTACTTACAAGTACCAGATAATATGCCTTTGATACAGCAACTGAGGTTTCTATTTTTGTTTGAATGGTTTGTTTGGTGCTTAGCTCTTGAAAAGTTTTTGAAGCTTTTAAGCCCACCAAATAACTGCCGTCAAACAGTAGTTGGGTAGCTGTAATATTAGCTGTTGACGTGTAAGGTAGTCCAAATTGTACAGCAGCAAACGAGCCGGGTTCGCCACCAAAAAATTCGGCAGGAACAAATGAGGTGGGTATATCGATGAACTTATTTAAGTCCACATCACCATTTATTTGTGGTGTGCCCATACCTTTAATTTCATTTACTCGTTGCTTTGCGATTTGCTCGTCCAATAGTGCATTTTTTACATTGGTTTGGTTTTGATAGGCGAATTCTATAGCCTGTTGCAGGCTAAAACGATAAGTGCTGTCTTGTGCATTCAACTGAATGATGCTGGCAAGAAAAATTAGAATTGATAATTTAATTTTCATATAAATGGGTTGAGAGAGTGCAAATGAACAATTTTTCTTTTTGTTTGTCTGCATCATTATTATTGTAATGAACAATTTTGATGCTGAGGTGTTAAATTATTTTGTTGAATCGTTAACTTATTGTTTGTGGTTTTGCGTTAATGACGATTGATGAATAGAAATATTTTAGTATTATGTATTAATAATTTGTTAATCTTCTTCTTTAACTTGTTTGTATTTGTTAATTAATTTATGTCCTTTTAAGGTGCTGATACCATGCACAAAATGATCTAGTAGAATTAGCTGCATGTCTTTAATATTATATTTTTCAGGAGGGAAAACCAATGGATTAAATGCCATGGTAACTGACTCCACCCTGAATTTAGCCATTACCTTCACATTTATGTCGGTTCTGTATAGTAGTTGTTTAACTCCTTCTTTTAAGTTTTCTTCAACAAAACTCATGATTCTTTTTTCTTTGAAATCATGAAACAATTGCCATGACGTTGGATGAAATTTCTGCATATCATAAAACACGTTAGCATTAATTTTAATGAAAGTGCGTGAAAGGCAATTCATTGTTTTAAAAATTTCATCAATTGCATCAACCGAGGTTTTGCGTGCATCATCCATTTCTTTTTTCTGTATCGAAATTTCATGATTGGCTATAGCATTCACAATAGCATTTTTATCCTCGTAATACTGGTAGATGGTTTTTTTGCTCATACCCAAATGGGAGGCAATATCATCCATGGTTATGCTTTTTATTCCATTTCGAAAAAAAAGCTCAGCGGCACTGTGTAAGATTCTTTCTTCTATTTCCATTATTTCGGCAGCAAAACTATGGAAACTATTTTCAGTCCGAACGTTTCCATGATAATTATTACTACCTGATTTTCAATGGAAACGGAAAAAGTGTTCAGAGTTTCCTGTCGCCTGGATGCAAGAATGGTTCGAATTTACAACTGTCTTGTTATTGCCCGCCCACACCCTTTAATTTCCTAAAGGGACACCGCGCATCACTGTTCCCCTTTAGGGGTTAGGGGTTTTTGAAGAAGAAATATTCTGTTATTAGGAAATTTGAAGAGACTCTAAATATTAGCAAGGACTTCTTTAATGGCATTGATCCGCGCTTCCGCATCCGCCTTCTTTTTATTTTCGTTGGCAAGAATTTCAGGCTTTGCATTGGCAACAAAACGTTCGTTACCCAATTTAACCATCACCGAATTAAGAAATCCTTGAGTATAATCCAACTCTTTTTGCAAACGTTCCTTTTCAGCATTAATATCTATTGCACTGTTAAAGGGAATGAAATACTCATTTTGTTTTACAACAAATGAAATGGCATTTTCAATACTGGTTTGGGTTGTTTCAAGTTTATCTAAGTTGCAGAGCTTCTTTATTATATCATCAAAAAGTGATGTTTCTGTTCCACTTGCTGTTTTTTGAAACAAGGATATTTTTTCTTTTGGTGAAATGTTTTTCGATTTACGAATATTGCGCACTTCTGTAACAACGTTTGATGCATGGTCAAACTCAGTTAATAATGATTGCTTAACTTCAGATGTTTTTGGCCAGGAAGCAATAATAATATCATCACCCCCTTTTCTATCTTTTAACAAATGCCATATTTCTTCGCTGATAAATGGCATTAATGGATGCAGTAGTTTTAATAATGATTCGAAGAAGGAAATAGTTGACTCGAAGGTTTTGTTGTCAATAGCTAACGAATTTCCATCCACAAAATCAGGTTTGATCATTTCGAGATACCATGCACAGAAATCATCCCACACTAATTTGTAAGTAGTCATTAGCATTTCGCTCATTCGATATTTGTCGTACAACTCATTGATGAGTACTACTTGTTCTTTTAAGCGGGCATCAAACCATTCGACAGCAATTTTATTTCCACTCGACTGTGGCAACTTAGCGTCAACACTCCAGCCCTTTACCAAACGAAAAGCGTTCCATATTTTATTACAGAAATTCCGTCCTTGTTCGCAATAACTTTCATCAAACATCAAATCATTACCTGCGGGCGAGCACAACAACATTCCAACTCTTACACCATCCGCACCAAATTTTTCAATCAATTCAATTGGGTCAGGCGAATTGCCTAATGACTTCGACATTTTTCGCCCTTGTTTATCTCGAACTATTCCGGTGAGGTAAACATTGGTAAAGGGTTTTTCCTGACGATATTCATATCCGGCAATAATCATTCGTGCCACCCAGAAAAATAAAATTTCAGGTGCGGTGATTAAATCATTGGTTGGATAGTAATAATTAATGTCTTTGCCATCCGGATTTTTAAAGCCATCAAAAACACTGATCGGCCAAAGCCATGAGGAGAACCAGGTATCTAAAACATCTTCGTCCTGCTTGATAGTAGGGAGTGAGGAGTCAGGAGTAGGGGAATTGACTTGTGAGTTTGGAGTTGGGTTCTTAAAAAGTTTAATAGCCTCTGATTCCGTTTTCGCAACTACACAATTTCCTTTATCGTCATACCAGGCTGGTATGCGTTGCCCCCACCAAAGCTGACGAGAGATGCACCAGTCATGTACACTCTCCATCCAATGTTTATAGGTATTAATAAATTTATCGGGAATCAGTTTAATATTTCCATTTAATACATTTTCAAGCGCGGGTTTTGAAATATCCTGCATCTTTAAAAACCATTGCATACTTAAACGAGGTTCAATAACTGCATTGGTACGTTCGCTGTATCCCACTTTGTTTTTATAGTCTTCTACTTTGGCAATGTGCCCTTTTGCTTCCAGGTCTTTTACAATTTGCTTGCGCACTTCAAAGCGATCTTTTCCAACATAAAACCCTGCAGCTTCACTCATGGTGCCGTTTGGGTTCAAAGTGTCAATCACCGCAAGGTTGTGTTTGATACCCAGATTATAATCGTTGATGTCGTGTGCAGGTGTAACTTTCAATGCACCGGTTCCGAATTCCATCATAATGTAATCATCAAAAATGATGGGCACTTCACGATTCACAAATGGAATGACTGCAAATTTGTCCTTCAACTTTTTATAACGTTCATCATCTGGATGCACACAAACTCCGGTGTCACCTAAAATAGTTTCAGGACGAACAGTAGCTACTGTGATATAACTTCCGCTTTCTAATTTATTATTTACAACAGCTTCATCAGCTAAATCGATTTTCTCATCAGCATCAACAATAATATACTTAACGTAATAGAGCTTTGAATTTACTTCTTTGTGAATTACTTCTTCATCGCTTACAGCAGTTAAACCGGCAGGATCCCAGTTCACCATTCGCACACCACGATAGATATGCCCTTTGTTATATAAATCAATAAACACATCAATCACCGCCTCACTCAAATCATCTTCCATGGTAAATCGGGTTCGATCCCAATCGCAAGAAGCTCCTAATTTCTCTAACTGTTTTAAAATAATTCCACCGTATTTATCTTTCCACTCCCAGGCATATTTTAAAAATTCATCGCGTGTTAAATCGGATTTATTGATTCCCTGCTCTTTTAACATGGCCACAACTTTTGCTTCGGTGGCAATAGAGGCATGATCAGTACCCGGAACCCAGCATGCATTTTTACCCAGCATTCTCGCCCTGCGAATCAACACATCTTGAATGGTATTATTCAGCATGTGACCCATGTGTAACACACCGGTTACATTGGGAGGAGGAATCACAATTGTGTAAGGCTCTCGCTCGTCAGGAACGGAACGGAAATATTTTTTCGCTAACCAATGGCTGTACCATTTGTTTTCTATTGCTTTTGGGTCGTATGTTTTTGCAATTTCCATAATTACTATTTGCGGTCGCGAAGATAGACAAAGAGCGAGAAAGCCTGTGTTTTATACATCCGGCAAGAGCAATTTGAATTATATTCGTCCGATTAACGCATATGAAAATAAATCTCACCACACGTATATTCATTGGATTGCTATTAGGTATTGCTGTCGGGCATTTTTATCGAACGGCCCATCCCGCTGAAGCAGATTACAAAAACTTTGCAGATAATATACAGATTCTGAGTGATATTTTTTTACGGCTCATTAAAATGATTATTGCTCCATTGGTATTCGCTACGCTGGTGGTGGGTGTGGCAAAAGTGGGGGATTTTAAAAGTATAGGACGCATAGGCATTAAAACCATTTTGTATTTTCAGTTTGCCACCATTTTAGCACTGGCTTTGGGATTAGTGCTCGTAAATCTTTTTGAACCCGGGCATGTGATGCAACTTCCGGTTCCTCCGGAAACAGCAACTTCTGGTATTGCTTCAAAAGTTCCAACGCTTAAAGAATTTATTTCACATATTATTCCAAAAAGTGTGGTGGAAGCAATGGCCAATAACGAAATATTGCCACTGGTAATTTTCTCTTTATTCTTTGGTATTGCAGCTGCCTCAATGGGTGAATATGCAAAACCGCTTATTCATGCATTAGATATTGTTGGTCAGGTTATGTTTAAAGTTACCAATTACGTAATGTTGTTTGCACCTTTTGGTGTATTCGGTGCCATTGCTTCTGTAGTAGCTATGCAAGGTATTGGTATCATTAGCGGTTATATTTATCTGATTGCATGCTTTTATATTGGTTTGTTGTTTTTTGCATTTATAATTTTGGGTGGGATATGTGTGACCTTAAAAATTCCTTTCTTTAAATTACTAAGAGAAGTTAAAGAACCTATACTGTTAGCTTTCTCAACAGCAAGCAGCGAATCTGCATTTCCAAAATTAGTGCAGGCATTGGAACGATACGGTTGCAGTAACCGAATTATCAGTTTTGTGTTACCGCTTGGATATTCATTTAATCTGGATGGTTCCATAATGTATATGACTTTTGCTACCGTTTTTATTGCACAATCGTATGGCATTGAAATGAGCACGCAGCAACAAATCACAATGATGTTAATGTTATTGGTAACTAGTAAAGGAATGGCTGGTGTTCCGCGCGCATCGTTAGTAGTGATTGCAGGAATGTTAGGTGCATTTCATATTCCGGAAGCCGGTTTATTGTTATTGTTAGGTATCGATCAGGTGTTGGATATGGGACGTTCTGCAACCAATGTGGTGGGTAATGCAGTGGCTACTGCTGTTATTAGCAAGTGGGAGAAAGAGTTGAAATTATAGATGATAAATTTTAGATTTTAAATTGATGACAATACAAGAAAAAATTTCCTTTCTGGAAAATGATTTTCCAAAATTCCTTCAAACGTTGGATGGTAATGCAAAGGGCAAGTGGGGTGTGTTGAATGCACAACAAATGGTGGAGCACATTA
>JANNXV010000247.1:0-2055 GCA_031409815.1 Bacteroidota bacterium | reverse complement strand
TAAAAACCGGGCATGCAACTGATGCCCGGTTTTTAAAGAAATTGCTGATAAAGTTTTTGCCTTGAATATTGATATGCATAACGAACTAAAACAATTTCCTGATTCTACTTATGCCGGATTACCAAAAAATAAAGCTGGGGATGCCAGACAGATGGCACTTGTAAGTCGTAAATTAAAATTGCCGGTTGACAATAAAACTGGCTGGACAAATTCAGCTAACAAGGAATTAATTAGAACGGAAAATACTGTTCCAGATGTAAAAGGAATGGGCTTGCGTGATGCACTTTATTTATTAGAAGAACAAGGACTAATGGTGAAACCGGTTGGAAGAGGAACAGTTACACATCAATCAATTAATGCAGGGACCAAAGCAATAAGAGGTCAGCAAATTATAATTGAATTAAGCTGATGAATCTGTTACGCGACTTATTATATAAAACCGGAATCGAAGAAGTAATCGGTTCAACAAACATTGCCATTTCAGCAGTTTGTTTTGATTCGCGCAAGGCAGAAATGAATTGTTTGTTTGTTGCTGTTAATGGTACACAGTCTGATGGTCACAAATACATTGATCAAGTAATTGCGAATGGCGCTATTGCTGTTGTTTGTGAAGAATTACCCAATCATAAATCTGAAGGAGTTACTTATATAAAAGTCAAGAATAGTGCACAGGCCTTAGGTTTTATCAGTAGTAATTTCTACGATCATCCTTCAGAAAAATTAACATTGATTGGTGTTACAGGTACTAATGGAAAAACAACAACTGTAACATTACTTTATCATTTATATCGCAATCTTGGATATTCATGCGGCTTACTGTCAACGGTTGAGAATTTAATTAACGACAAAATAGTACCTGCAACTCATACAACACCTGATCCTGTGCAACTAAACACAATGCTTATGCAGATGGTTGAAGCCGATTGCAAATATTGTTTTATGGAAGTGAGTTCACATGCAGTTGTTCAACATCGTGTTAGTGGTTTACATTTTTCGGGAGGAATTTTTACCAATATTACTCGCGATCATCTTGACTATCACAAAACTTTTGAGGAATACATAAAAGCCAAAAAGGGTTTTTTTGATTTGCTGACAGATTCAGCATTCGCTTTAGTAAACATTGATGACAAGAATGCAGGTATCATGGTGCAGAACACAAAGGCCAATGTAAAAACCTTTTCGCTTAAAAGCATGAGCGATTTTAAAGCACGAGTTTTAGAAAATAATTTTTCAGGCTTGCTGTTGAACATCGATGGGCATGATGTGAGCTGTAAACTTATTGGAAGCTTCAATGCATATAATTTATTAGGAGTGTATGCTTCATCAGTATTGCTGCTAGCCGACAAACTTCAGGTGCTCACAGAAATCAGTAAGCTCACACCTCCCGAAGGCAGATTTGAATACATCGTTTCCGGAAATAACGTTACCGGAATTGTTGATTATGCTCATACACCTGACGCATTGCAAAATGTTTTGAAAACAATAAACGACATCAGAACTAAAAATGAAAAAGTAATAACAGTAGTTGGTTGTGGTGGAGATCGTGATGCTGGTAAAAGACCACAGATGGCTGCTATCGCATGTGAATTCAGTGATAAGGTTATTCTCACTTCCGACAATCCACGAAGCGAAGAACCTGAAGCAATTATTGAGCAAATGAAAAAAGGAGTACCGGCTCAACACTTCAAAAAAGCAATGTCAGTTACGGATAGAAAGGAAGCTGTTAAAGTTGCGGTAAACCTGGCTCAACATGGCGACATCATTTTGCTGGCAGGTAAGGGTCATGAAAAATACCAGGAAATCAAAGGTGTAAAGTATCCATTTGATGATAAACAATTGTTAGTTGAAACGTTAGCTATTCATAACTAATCATGCTCTATTATTTATTCGAATATTTAGATAAAAATTATAATCTGCCAGGTGCAGGATTGTTTCAGTACCTTTCATTTCGGGCAGCCATTGCGATAATTACTTCTTTATTTATCACTTTAATTTTAGGTAAGCGCATTATTCAGCTCTTATTGAAACTGCAGGTGGGTGAAACCATTCGCGATT
>JANNXV010000246.1:0-5969 GCA_031409815.1 Bacteroidota bacterium | reverse complement strand
GTGGGATAATTTCAATAGAAAACAACGGACGCTTTGCATTGCGTAAATGATCAATAACTTTCATAAACTAAGCTGTAATTAAACCAATAAAATTGCTTCTGCAAAAGTGAACAAAAAACAAACGTTCGTGGCTAATTAAAGCCACGAACGTTTATAATAATTAAAAATATATTTACTGATTATTTCTTACTTCCACTGATAGTTACAGTGCCGGTTAAAGGCTCTGTCTTTCCATCTCCCAACTCAAGCATATAGAAATATACTCCATCAGGAAGGTCGGTACCCTTAAATACATTGCCACTATTATCATAGGTATTTGAATACACTTCTTTACCCCAACGATTTAATATGGTCATATGATTATTAGGATACTGCTCAATGTTAGCAACTGTAAATTCATCATTCACATTATCTTTATTTGGTGTAATGATATTTGGAATAATAACTGAACAAGCAACTGGTTCTGAGTTACGGCCTCTGTCGCAAGGTATTACTAAGTTTGTATTTACCCCCCTAACTAAGAAATAAGGTACAATACTATTAGTACCATGTGAAGTAGCACCACTTGGTTGATTGGCTGCAACCCAGTTAGATCCATTATCTTCACTAACTTCATAAGTAACTGCCGAAGACCCACCAGATATATCACTCCAGGTATAAACGAATTTATAATTTATAGAACCTGTTCCTGTTCCACAGGTTACAACAGGAGCGCTTAATACTCTGTCAATTGAAACTGTTACGGTATCTGAGTTTACACAATTGTTTGCATCGGTTGCAGTTACAGTATAGTCACCGGGTGTATTAATACCGGATATACTTTGGCCATTTTGCCCATTGCTCCATTGGTAAGAAGTAATATTTGTAGCTGTTGAAGTAGCAGTAAGAGTACCCGGTGCAGTTTCACAGAATGGCACATCGCTACCAGCGTTAACATCTGGCAATGCGTCTACTGTAAATACAATAGCATCGGTTGAGGTACAACCTGGTACCGCTGTAGCTGAAACTGTGTAGTTATATGTTCCTACAGCTAGGTTTGACGGTGGTGTAAATGTATTCGTATTACTTACAACTGTTGAACCTTGGTCAGTCCATTGATATGTAACACCAGCAGCACTTCCAGCATCAAATGTTGGATACGTTGAACCAACACAGCTATGATTATCACTTACTGCGAGCACAGGATAATCAACAACTGTTAACACCATACTTCCTGTTGTGTTGCAATTCAAACCGGTAATTCCTACAACAACACTAATATTATAAGCACCAGAAGTTGAAGTAGATGGAGTAAATGTTTGTGCATTGCTTACTGCAGTTCCATTTACAAACCACTGATAAACCGAACCTGCATTTTCAGCATCAAGTGTTACTGCACTTCCCGTGCAAACAGATTGATCTTGATTATGAAATTGTGGTACAGCAGGAGCCGGATATAAGGTTACCAAAGCATCGTCTGATGCAAAACAATTTCCATTGCTTACAAAGGCAGTGTAAGTTCCATTTTGTGTTGGGCTATACGTTTGCTGTGTAGCACCTGCAATTCCGTTTCCATTAAGATACCACTGGTAGCTATAACCAAGGCCTGCACTACCTGCATCTAAAGTAACAACATCTCCTATACAACCAATATAGTCATTTACTGAAACAGTCGGGGTTAAATTAACAGTAAGCAATGTAGTATCAGCCCCTCTACAAACTGAGTTGGCTGTAACAAATAAATTTAATGTATAAGAACCTGATACTAATGGCAATGAAGGTGTATAAGTAGGATTTGTAGCACCACTTATTGGATTTGAATTAAATGACCATTGATAGGTTAATGTAGGATCGATAAAACCAGATGTTAAAACCGGAGCTGTTGTTGCGTTATCACATACTGAAAGATCAGAACCTAAGTCAACTTCGATATCATTATCGATATAGAAAACGGCAAGCGTGTCGCCAACATCTAGGAAACGCCCACACTCATTAGCAATAGTATTTCCATCATTACCCATTTTAACCGTTAAATAGTACACTGATCCTGTTGGAGATTGCATATTGGCAAAAGTCATCAACATCTGTGTGCTTTGCTCTCCATTTGGACCGCAATAACCAAAAGCATTACTTATTGGCAAGGTACTGGTACCGCTTGCATCTCGCAACAACAAATCCGAACCATCATTAGCAATCGTGTAACAAAATATGTTCTCGTTAAATGTAACGGTCTTACTAATAAAAACACACGACAATGAATCAACAGCCGGTTGCCAAACACTAAAATCATTTATGATAATATCAGCGGTATCTTTAAATGGCTGCATGGCCGATCCACACTGACTTAATAAACTATTACCATCGCTACCGGTTTTAATAACAACTAGATTATGACCTGCAGTTAAAGGATACAAACAAGTAACCACAATAGAATCTGCTCGGCCGTTCGGACATGCTAAAGGCACAGCTGAAACAACAGGGTTTGGAAAACCTAACGAACGCATTACTCTAATATCTGATGGAACTATAGACCCACATTGAACGCGCTCAGCAAAAGGCAAAACAAATTGGTTGTCACCACAAAAATAAGGACCTGCTGTTGCTCCTGTTGTATCACCAATAGGTACATAAGTAGCATTCAAATCAAAAGCCGGATTCACAATATTACACTGGTTGGTAATTACCACCTGAATATCTCTTTTAACCGTACCCTTAAAAACAGCAGGACCAGGTCCTGTAGTATCATACTCTTGAACCAATACACAGATAACTGCAACCTGCTGTATTGATGGAATAAAATAAATTACCCCCGTTTTTGAATCAATAGTAATTGGTACAGAAGACGCAACTGGTTGTGCACCTGAATAAAGTAAACCGGTTTGTGGATTCGTAAGATATTGAAGATTGGTTGGTACAGGTGGACAGCCATTACTCTCCTGGGCATTTGCCAACAAAAAAACTAATGAGTCGCCATCAGGATCGGTAGCTCCCTGATCGTAATAAAAAGGATATCCAACACAAAAAGTGGTGTATGGGATAAAATTAAATATAGGTGAATTATCGGTTACACCGGTAGGAGGTGTTACATTATCTAATGTTGCTGCAACATACATACCATTAGGTTGCAACGTAGTGATTGCTGTATTACGACAACAATCCGACCATGAAAAAACCCAATCAGTAGCTTGAGCAGGCAATGTATACAATGCCTCACAAACATATTCTTCGGTTCCTATTCCTCCAAAACCTTGAGAGCAGTTTGGTGATGGTAGTGTTACGCAAGGAGGGTTAGGAATAACCGTTTGTGTAACAACGTTCAAATAAATTGTGGTGCTAAAACCCAATGAAGCAGACGAAATGCAAAGGGGCATAGGTACTGTTGGAAAAATTCCGGCACAATCCCTGTAAAACTTAATTCTAAATAAATAGGAATTAGGGGTTCCCTGATAAATGTACGCTATTTCTGCTCCAGCCATATGGGTTGCATTAGACTTTTGAGGGGCGAGCACAAGTACTGTTAAGAACAAGCAAATTGCTGTAAATAATTTTTTCATATTGTGAGTTGTTTTCATCTTAAGATTTGCAAATGTAATTGTTGTAAGTTAATTAAGAAATATTGTTTGATATTATTAAAGATGTGTTTTTTGCTTAAATGGTTGCATGAGTGTGAAAATATTTTTATTTAAACAGACTTATTGTGCCTCTTTGTTTGATATTCTCGCCATTTTCAGTGCTAGCAGTTAAATCAAAGAAGTAAGTACCCGAAAGGGCCATTTCCCCGTTACCAAGTCTTCCATCCCATTTTTCGTCATTATTTGACAATTCTGTAATTTTTTTACCATTCCGATCAAAAATAACCACCAAGAGCATTCTTAGATTAGTGGCATCAATAAAGAAGTAATCATTAATGCCATCTCCATTAGGGCTGAAAATCGTATTTATCTGACCTATTACTTCAATGGTTTTAGTAAGGCTTGCATCACCGGCAGCGCACTGCAAATTATAGGTTCCGGGTTTGCTGTATTTATGGGTTGCGTTGGTTACACGTGATTGTGTTACACCGTCTCCAAAATCCCAATCTGCACTTAACCCTTCTTGGTTGAGCATGCAGGTCACCTGCAAGGGAGCAAATCCAACGGTTAAATTAACAAGAATTAGCGGCTCTGTTTTTTTGATAGTTCCATTTTCAATTATTGATCCTTGATTAGGCGTTGCTTTTGTGGTAGTAGTTGATTGCTCTATTAGACTGCCAACGTTAACATCTCTTTGTGCTTCTCCTTTCGATTGGAGTGAGTTATGTTGGTCTGAAGTATGATTGTTATTGCTTGTATCAATTGCCTTCTTCTCTTCAACTACTTGATCCTCATTAATATCAGCGGCCTTATGAGCTGAAACTTTCATTTCTGATTGATTTGCTTTGTTCTCAGTAATAACTTGTTGTTCATTAATTACTAATTGTTCAAATTCCATAGCCGGCTCATTTTTACTTTGAACAACTGTTTTTACCTCAGAAGTCGGTATTTCTTTTGTTGTAGCGATATCGTTCTTCTGGTAAAATACGACTCCGGCTGTAACAACAACCGCAGCAATACCTCCAACAATCCAAGTATTCAAACTTCCAAATTTGGCAACAGTTGCTTTCACCACCGGATTTGCAGCCTGTGTAATTGGTGCAACAGGTTGAGCTAATTGCTGACTGATTCCACTCCAAACTTTGGGCGAAACATCAGGTGTAAATTCATCGAACGCGTCTTTAAAAACCTGTTCGATTATTTGATTTTGCTTTTCCATTTATTTTAATGCTAATCTTTAGCGATATATAATTATATTGATGGTACTATTGTTAATGGTTCGATACGTAATTCCTTAGGTGCAGTTACTGCCACATCCGCGTTAATTATGCGTGATAAATGAGTACGAGCCCTTGCATATTGCGACTTACTGGTTCCTTCTGTAATATTCAGCATTTCAGCTATTTCTCTATGATTAAAACCTTCAATGGCATATAAGTTAAATACATTGCGATAGCCAACAGGTAACTGTTGAATTATCTTTAACAATTGTTGTGCATGAAATTGTTGTAATGGCTCCACCGGATCGCCTGAATTTTCGAGCAATTCAGTTTCTTCCAGTCTTGTATGTTGTTGACGATGGTAATCCAATGCTGTATTTACAATTATCTTTTTTATCCAATTTTCTAATGATCCTATTGCCTTCCACATTCCGATGGCTTGAAATACTTTAACAAACCCTTCCTGCAAAATATCCTCCGCTTCTTCCCTGGTTGAAGTATACCTGAGACAAACGCCAAACATTTTACGCGAAAACCGTTCATATAGAGCCTGTTGCGCTTGCGACTTGCCCTTAGAACAATCACTAACTAAATCCTCATCCGTCATTTGCATCAGTTGCCTTACTATACAAGATGTAATTTTACGAAAAATGGTTGCATGGAGGAAAAAATATTTTTTAGATTTAATGATTCCGGGATGTTGGGATGTTCGGATGTGGTTCACTTTTGTCCACAAATCCTAAAATCCCTACATCCCAAAATCCCTACATCCTAAACCTTATCTTTGCGCCCCTTCATGAAAAACATCCGCAACTTCTGCATTATTGCACATATCGATCACGGCAAAAGCACTTTGGCCGATCGTCTTTTAGAATACACCAATACTATTTCCAAGAAAGACCTGCAGGCACAAGTCCTCGATGATATGGATCTGGAGCGTGAACGTGGTATCACTATCAAGAGTCATGCAATTCAGATGAATTACACCCTTAACGGGGAAAATTATGTGCTAAATCTGATTGACACTCCCGGACACGTAGATTTTTCCTATGAAGTTTCAAGGTCGATTGCTGCCTGCGAAGGAGCCTTATTAATTGTAGATGCTGCACAGGGAATTCAGGCACAAACCATTTCCAATCTTTATCTGGCAATGGAAAACGATCTGCATATCATCCCCATTCTCAACAAAATTGATTTG
>JANNXV010000245.1:0-13336 GCA_031409815.1 Bacteroidota bacterium | reverse complement strand
GAACGCCATCCCAATTAGCTTCGGAATAATAATTTTGCCAAAACGATACAGTGGCATTGGTATCGCCAGTTAAATCAAATATGGGCGAAGTGAGCAGGCAATAACTGTAGCCGGTATAAGCCATGTTTAATTCCACATCCCAGGCACTGTTGCCACTGTGTGTGCCGGTGGTTAAACCAAAAGCAGGCATACCCAATTGCCACATGGAAGCTCCCAAAATATTTGCAGTTGATTGCCATCCTAAACTGCCTGAATCAAAATGATCAGCATAAGGCAATGTTTTGGGCGCTAAGGCTATAAAACAATACAGCGGCGATGTGCCTATATTGCCGCAAGTGTCGCTGGCTTGCATTTTCCAACAAACAGTGTCGCCATCATTTACTGCAGGCAGCAAACCATCAAAGCGGCTTGCTATGGTATTTACTAACGGTAGGGAGATAAAAGCCCCGCCATTAACCTGATACATCAACACCGGATTAACAATGATAAACGTATTATCATAAATACCAGTTACCACCGAATCGGCTGCAGGTGATGATAGGTTTTGCGGACCGGCAATTAAATTAAATGTTGGAGGAAATGTATCGCAAAGCGCAGCTACACCATAGTAGCATTGTGTGGGTGTGGTTTTGGTATTTAAACACGAGTCGGTAGCGGTAGCAAACCAGCACACGGTATCGCCCACATTCACATTGGGTAAATAACCAATATAGGTACTATCAGAAATATTATTAAATGGTAATGCAAAAAACGATGAGCCATTGAATGAGTAATTTAACTGTTGAGTAAGTATAGCACCTGAATTATCTGTTACGTAGGCATAAACTATCGTGTTTACGGGTACCACCATATTACCTACCGGACCTTGTAACACATTTATTGTTGGAACAATTTGTTCGCAGCCAGCGGCAGTCACCACCACATCGTCAATCAGCCAACCATAAAAACCCTCTAAACCATTATTATTATTATCCTTTGCTCTAAAACGAATGCGCACCGCTGCCTGGTTTGCACACAGGTTCGAGATATCGAACACTTCGGTTTTCCACCAGGTATCACTCATAGTGGCAGGGTTATTTACATCCCACAATGCATAGCTAAATGCACCAAACCATTTGGTGGTGCCAAAATTGGTGGAAGCTCCCAAATAAGTACACGTGGTACTATTGAGTGGGGTCCAGGTGGTGCCACTATTGGTGGAAAGTTCGATGAGGCACGAATCGAAGAAAGATGTTTTGCAGATGTGATTAAATTGCAACGTAATGTTGGTGCTGCCAATGGTTGAAAAGTTGGCCGATGTTAAAGCGGATGTACCACTTGCGGTAAACGTACCCAATGCACTATTTGGATTGGTTTGCGCATAGGCATTGGTAACTATAAATCCGGCACTGCCCGATGAACTCATGCTAACGGAGCCTCCGTCAAAATTTTCGGAGAGCACTTGCGCTTTGGCAATACCTTGCGATAACACCAACCATACTGTAAATTTTAAAAATAACCTCATAGCTTTAAGTTTATATAGTAAGCAAATTAACATAAATTTTTTTGTTGATTGCGTTTGAGGGTTAACAATCGTATGAAATAAAAATAATTTATCAACCGATGCAACCCTATCTAGATAAAATACGTCATCCCTTTAAAGCTTCTATAATTTAAATTAATAATCCATTAATTAAATTATATTATTATATTTACATTATCAATCACTCAAAAACAGTTACAAAAACCATGAAAAAAAATCTACTTTTTATTGCACTGCTTGTGATGAGTTGCTCATGCACATTTGCTACCCATTTGATGGGCGGACAAATGACTTCGCGCAACATTGGTAACCTGACATATGAGGTTACTTTAACTGCTTATCGCGATACTATGGGTGTTCCAATGACTACCCTTACCACCTTTTACTATACCGATTTGGCTGGTACATGGACCCAAAACAATATGGTGTATGCTGCTGCTGCGGTTAATTTTGGAAACGGGGTTGAAGAGTATGTATATACCGATACCATTACGTTTCCGGCTGCCGGAAATTATGATGTGTGGTATGAAGACTGTTGTAGAAATTGTGCGCTATTGAATTTGGCTAACCCATGTGGCGAGTCGTTTCACTTGCACAATACCTTGTTGGTTGATCCCACCAATTCGTCACCGGTTTTCTTAAACCCTCCTATACCTATTGCACAATTAAATGTTGCCTTCAATTACAATCCATTGCCATTTGATTTGGATGGCGACTCGTTGGTGTGGGCTTTGGATACTCCATTAACCACAGGTGGTGCTTTTGTAACAGGTTATACCATTCCATCAAGCGATCCGGGTTCTCCATTTACCATGAACACCGCAACCGGTGAAATTTCGTTTTTGCCAAATTTGTTAGGCTATTTTGAGGTGTCGGTTTTAGTGAGCGAATACAGAGGTGGTTTTAAGATTGGCGAAATACGCAGAGATATGCAGATTATAGTAATTAATTCGCTCAACAGCCCAGTTATTGCCAGCGGAAGCAGCAACACTTTCCCCTACAGCGGAAAATCGTATACCATTACACCGGGCAATGCCTTTACTTTGAGTATTGGTTGTGTTGATAATGATAATAACACCGTAAACATAACTGCGCATGGCGAGCCATTGGTAATGTATACCAACCCGGCCACCTTTACAGTAGTAAACACACCGGGCCAGGCAAACGGAACTTTTAGCTGGATGCCCGATATTACACAAGGACGCGATTTGCCGTATATTGTTGCCTTGCGTTTAGAAGAAGATTTTGGCGGCTATACGTTTGAAAGCGATATTACCTACTCGCTTCGGGTGGGAACTTCGGCCACCGCTATTGCCGAAAATCTTAAAGCCGATGGCATTAATGCTGTTTATCCAAACCCGAGCAAAGGTAACTTTGCAGTGGAGTTAACTATGCAAAAGCAAGGCACTGTCGCATTGCATGTGCGCAGCTTAACCGGCCAGCAAATGGCAGTGCTAAGCACCGTAAAAGTAAACGCAGGTGTTAACTTGATTGATGTAAATAACCTGAAACTTGCCAACGGCAAATATTTTGTAAGCGTTGAGCAGGATGGAAAAGTACTATCAGTAAAAGCATTTGAAATCGCGAAATAGCAACACATAAAATCCAAAACAATTTGCGATGAACCCCGGTCACACAGATCGGGGTTTTTTGTTGGGTTAAAGCAAAAAAAAATCCCTCATCCAATTATTGGTGGGGGATTTTTTTTGTAGCAAGTAAGTAAGCCAGTTCCATCGTTGCTCTAAATCAATACAAGAAAAAACTTGCTATAAAAGCGAAAAATGCTCATCCTTTTTTATTAAAACTAAGGCTTATATTTGCAACCAACTTGCCCTGTTAACTATGAAAATTCTTGTTCCTATCGATTTTACCCCTGTCACTGAAAATGCTTTAAAATATGCCATTGGTTTAACAGATGTACTAGGTGTTACCAATATTATCCTTTTTCATGTGGTGGCAGCTGAAAAAGAAATAACCGATGCAACAACCAAACTTAACAGTTTAGCCTACCAATACAAAACTGTAACAAGCAGTCGGTTAGAAACATCGATAAAGCCGGGCAACATATTTGATGAAATTGGCAGCATTGCCACTGAACTTGAGGCAAGCCTTATAGTGATGGGCACACATGGCATATTGGGTATGCAGCGCATATTAGGTAGCAAGGCTATGAAAGTAATAACCAACTCAGCTACTCCCTATATAGTAGTGCAGCAAAAACCTTATAAGCCTGTTAAAAAAATTCTGATACCTATTGATTTTACACGTGAAGTAAAACAACTACTACCCTTATTACAAACACTCAACGAAAAATTTAATGCCACTTTTTATCTTGTAACACAAGAAACGAAGGACGAACATATTCAAAGAAGAATTGATAATAATCTTGCCTATTTCAAATCGTATTTAAGTGACAATAAAATTTTATTTGTAGAATCCGGTACTTACTCATCATCTAAGTATAAAGAAGTATTAAAACATGCCAACAGTAATGAAGCTGATATGATAGTAACCACCATCGACCCCGAAACCAATCTTACCGATTACATTATGGGTGTTGATGAACAAAAGTTAGTTGCCAATGAATCACAGATTCCCGTGCTATGTGTTAACATCAAACACTATATGAACCGTAAAGGCAATGTTTTTGAATATACTTTTTAATAAAGGTTTGTATTTTAAACTAAACACTATTCGGTTCAAATTATATCATCAGCATACTTTGTTGGAAGTTGGCTGATAAGACTACCTTAATTTTGATTTACACGACTTAGCGAATATTAATAAATTGTTAATTTTGTGTAACACATTCAAAACACCTTCTTTAGGTTATTAAATAAATTGACACAGGTCATTCATTGTTCCTATTGCAATTGAATTTTAAACTTATATGGCCATAAAAGAGGTGGTATCAAAAATCATTTTCTAATTTCAAAATCACGAAGATCCAATAAAAATGAATTTAAAATCCGTTTCACAATTTATCTTAATTGCAATTCTTATAATAAGCAGTGCTCAAAGTTTTTCGCAGTGGAACACCAATGATGCAATCAACACGGCAGTTTGTTTGCAGCCCAACAATCAACAGGATGTACGCATTGTATCCGACTCACATAATGGTGCTATAATTGTTTGGGTTGATTACCGCAATGATGCATCACAAAATATTGCCGATGTTTATGTGCAACGAATTGACCAGTTTGGTTATACCCGATGGACTGCAAATGGAGTGGCTATATGCACTAATGCTGCAGACCAAAGTACACCTGTGTTGGTAGCAGATGGTTCAGGTGGTGCTATCATTACCTGGACAGATGAACGCAATGGTGACCGCGATATTTTTGCTCAAAGAATTGATTCAACCGGAAATATTTTGTGGGCAATAAATGGAGTGCCCGTTGTTAGCAAACCCAATGCACAACAAGATCCACACTTGGTTGCTGACAATTCCGGAGGCGCCATTATTGTATGGCAGGATTCTTCAAACGGGTTTTGGGATATTTATGCTCAACGAGTAAACGACAATGGAACCACCTTATGGAGTGCTAACGGAGTGCCTGTTTGCAATGCCATACTTTCGCAAATTAATGCGCGCATTGCTATCAACGATGCAGGTGGAGCCTTTATTACTTGGCAGGACTATCGCAACACAAATAATTACGACATCTATGCTCAAAGTATCGATTTGCTAGGCATGGTTCAATGGACCCCGAATGGAATTGTGATTTCTAACAGTGCCGACACACAAAATAATCCTAAAATAGAATCAGATGGTGCAGGAGGAGCAATTATTGCCTGGCAGGATAAAAGAAATGGAAACGATTATAATATTTATGCACAGCGGGTAGCAGCATCGGGAGGTGTACAGTGGGCAAACAATGGCATTGTAATTTGCAGTGCACCTGACAATCAAAGTGCACTTGACATTACGACTGACGCAATCAATGGAGCAATAATTTCATGGAAAGATAACCGTAACCTGAATTTTGACATTTTTGCCCAAAGAGTAAATGCTTCCGGAATTGTGCAATGGACAAACAATGGTGTGGCAATTGCAACAGGTATTGCACCGCAACTAAACCCAAATAATGTTGGAGACGGAAGTGGTGGATCTATAATTGTCTGGCAAGATTCAACTAATGGCAGTTGGGATATTAGGGCGCAGCATATAGACTCAAGTGGAACCGTGCTTTGGTTAAACGGAGGCAATTGGGTAGGAACCGCTGCGAACAGCCAAACCAGCCCAAAAAATGTAGAAGATGGAAACGGAGGTTGTATATTTACCTGGCAGGATAAAAGAGTGAACAACAACTTTGATATTTATGCCCATCATTTGTACTCAAATGGAAATGCGGTTGGAATAAAAGAACAAATCGCGCCTAATAGGAGCAAATGCTTTCCAAATCCATTCAGTACAATAATCACTATATCAGTTCCGGGTGTTTCGCTACTCAACACTGAAATAAGAATTAAAGACGCGCTGGGCAATACACTAATAACAGATGTAAATCAAAATGGGTCAGATTTTGTAGTTAACAGAAACAAACTTAATAGTGGAATTTATCTATTCGAAATAGTGTCTCTTGAAAAGAATATTATTTTAACAAACGGGAAATTTATTATTGCTGATTAATATGAGAATAAAAATATTATACCTAGCGACTTTGTTAATCGTTACAATTACAGCTTGTAAAAAAGGCCCGGGAGAAGGAGGACAAACCTCCATCGTAGGAAAAGTATGGGAAGAAAAATATATACTTAGCTTTCACGACTCTACCAAAGATAGGTGGGCTTCTGAGCAAGATGTTTATATTATTTATGGTGATGAAGTGTCATACGGTAATAGAACAAGAACAGGACCTGATGGGGTATTTGAATTCAAATACCTTCGCAAGGGCAGTTATTCCATTTACGTATACAGCGATGTATCCACATCAAGCAAAGAGGCTATAATCAAGCAGATTGATATACCAAAATCAGGCACCGCAGATATCGGAACTTATACCATAAAGAAAATTAGTAACTAAATGCATCTATTCAAGACTTCATCAATTTTACTTCTTTCTAGCGCATTCACAATTAGCAATGCACAAACAAAAAAAGAAATAAAAATATTTAATATTAAATCTTGTGCAATAACAGTTACATCTATTGATTCAAACTCAGGCAAAGAAAAAAAGATTACCGATTCTTATACTGCTTTTGATAAAGGAGAAAATATTATTGAAGAAAAGGAGCATGATAGAAATGGAATATTCAAAAATCATGAATCCAATAAATACAATAGAAACGGTGATGAAACCGAAAGAATACAATTGGATGGCAAAGGAAATATTATTCCCAAAACAATAACCGAATACAATTCCAACAACTATAAAAAAACCGAAAGCATCTATGATGGTAAAGGACTGCTTATCGAAAAAACCCAAATAAGTTATAATCCCGATGGAGAAAAAAATGCCGAAGTTGTTACCAATGCTTCCGGAAAAACAATCAATCGTTCAGTTTACACCTGCGACAAAAACGGATTAAAAAGAGATAAGAAAACATTTAATGCAGCCGGACAGTTATTAATGTTAAAAAAATCAATTACTCATTTCAATAGTTAATGCAGCATCTCACTCAGTTACTGCAAACTTTTTCACCAATCACTTTGAGTGAGATGGATGAAAAAAAATTAATGGACCGTACTGACACCAAATATATTTTCTCTCTATCAAAATTACCCTTTTTAATTGAACAATTAAATACCGAATATCGTGTTCTCGATGTTAAAGGAGTGCGCCTGAGTCGCTACGAATCGCTTTATTTTGACACAGAAGATTTTGAGTTATTCTACAATCATCAACGCGGAAAATCAAATCGTCATAAAATACGATTTAGAAGATACGTTGAATCAGATCTGATTTTTTTTGAAATAAAATATAAAAACAATAAAGGTCGGACAATAAAAAATCGAGTTCAGCAGGATCTAGTTGAAACAGAAATTCAAAATAGTGCCGCAATATTTTTGCATAAGCACACTCCTATTCAGTCTTCAACATTGTTACCACAGTTCTGGGCAAACTATTCGCGCATTACATTGGTAAATAATAATTTGCCTGAACGTGTTACGCTGGATTTAAATTTACATTTCCTAAAAGACAACAATATGTCCAATTTCAATGACCTTGTAATTGCTGAAGTAAAACAGGAGAACACTACTCCCTCCACTTTTCTTAAATTGATGAAAAAATATCATTTGCGTACAAGTTCGGTAAGCAAATATTGCTTAGGAGTAATACAGTATAACAACAATATCAAACACAATAATTTTAAATCAAATTTAAGAAACATAAATAAAATTCTATATGGTACTTCTACAAACAATAAGTGATACTGCTACATCTGCTGAAACTTTCAGCCTGTTTGATAAACTCTCTGCTAAATTTTTTATGCGGCTCGGCATTAATCTTGTGTCTATGATAATTTTAATTCGATACATTTATTTTCCGGCTCACAAGAGCAAGGAATATTTTTTCACCTTTTTTATTTTCAACCTGCTTATTTTTCTCATCACATTTTTGCTCAATAAAGTTGAAATGAGTATGGGCGCAGCATTTGGACTGTTTGCAGTTTTTTCAATGCTTCGTTATCGAACTGAAGGCATCACTATTAAAGACATGACGTACCTCTTTCTGGTTATCGCCATCGGATTGATAAATGCTGTAAGTAAAGGAAGCTGGGATGAATTTATAGCGATAAATGCTATTATTCTATTATTTACCTATCTGTTAGAAAGCAACCTTCTCATGAAAAAAGAATCAGCAAAAATTATTGAATACGAAAATATTGAATTGATAAAACCTGACCAACGTGCAGAGTTGATTCAGGATTTAGAAACAAGAACAGGAATAAAAATAAACCGCATTAATATAAGCGAAATTAATTTTTTGAAGGATACAGCCGTGATCATAATTTACTACTTTGATTAATTGCGCTCTTAACTACATTTACAGTTGTCAACTGGTATGAAAATATTTTTTTCAACAATTATATTTTCGTTTATAATTTTAAGTACCCTTCATGCACAATCATATAATGATGCAGGCATGTGGAGCACACTGAATATAGAGAAAAAGTTAAAGAATAATTTCAGTGTGTTTTTGACAGAAGAACTTAGGTTGAGAGAAAACTTTAGTCAGATAAACTTATTTTATACGGATATAGGTGTTGGTTACCAACATGCGAACATTTTGAAGGTGGAAGTTGCTTACCGTTCGGTACAGAAACATCTCAATACTGATTTCTATAGTATGCGTCATCGTTTAATGCTTGATATTACTTTAAAGAAAAAACACAATCATTTCACGCTCGCTTATCGACAACGGTTTCAGGCAGAAGTACGCAATATAAATTCAAGCAATAATGGAGGAGTACCTGATTGGTACTCAAGGTCCAAAGCTGAGTTAAAATACGATCTGCATAAAAAATATACTCCCTATGCAAGTTGTGAATTGCGATACCAAATCAATGATCCACGCAATGTAGAATCAAATAATACCTGGCATCGTGCACGATATGCTGTTGGTTTTAATTATGAGGTTAACAAGCGAAACGTTTTAGGATTATATTACCTTATTCAACGGGAATGGAATGTTTCCATTCCCGAAAACCAATTTATAATTGGATTAGAATACTCGATTAAGCTATAAAAATGTTTTTTCAGTATTGCATTCCTGCCTATATATGTTAATCAGAAGTAAATTTAACCGATGAAATGCGTTGACAAATGCATTAACCAAAATAATTTCAACAAATTGAAATTCCAAGCATACAGAGAATGTTAATGCAAATCGAAAAAATTTATTGCTCCAATAATACAATTTCAAGTACTACTTATTATAAAGGATTATATTTGCTAGTGATTATTGATAATATTGGAAATCGATATTCAGAAATATGGATTAAGTTTTAGTTTGTTTCCTGTCAAATTCAACTATTCAGCTTCATCAAATAAAAACATCATCAAACTAATTAATTCGTTTGACATTATTTTACACTTGAATAATTAATTAATAACTATAATAACAAATAACATTAAAATGGCACGCAACCTAGTTAGTAAAACCACAGTTCCATCTTTACTTAAATGGTTAACAAGTAAGAATTACTCAATTGAAAGATTAACTGATGAAGAGTTAATGGCACTAATTGACAAATGGATTATCGAAGAAAATATTGATATTGTTGTTGACGAGAAATAGTTTTAGTAAATAGTTGTTTTGTAACAACCAATTTGAATGATTGTATATAAAATTTGATGGAAGTTATTGCAACAAAATCTCTTTCAACTTACCAATCTGCCCAAATTAATCAATTGTGGAATGATGAGTATCCACTAAAATTAAAAGACCGCTTTTCGATTTTATTAAATGGTGTTACTAACTTCAATCATTACCTTATTGAGGATAGAGAACATAAAGTAATAGCTTGGGCTGTTGATTTTGAAAAGGACAATGAAAAACGATTTTCAATTATTGTTAATTCAAAGCATCAATCCAAAGGCTTAGGAAGTTTGCTTTTATCAAAACTTAAATCAGAGAATGAGCTGTTTTATGGTTGGGTAATTGACCATAACAACGACATTAAAAATAATGGAACCATTTACCAATCGCCTATTTCATTTTATCTTAAACATGGATTCGAAATTTTACATAACTGTAGAATGGAAAGTGAATTAATTAGTGCTGTAAAAATAAAGTGGAGAAAAGTCAATTAGAAAGACAATTAATTGGTTTGTTTAAAGAAAATAAAAAAAGGCGAACCTGAAAAATGTATGTTCGCCCTAACCAACCTAACCTGATACAAAGATACATTTTGAACCTAACCTCCCACTATCATCCTAAGCATTATTATTCTGTAGTTGCAAATGTTACAAGTGCTGAAAAAATTTGAGAGGCTTTCATGTTATTATTAAGTTAAAATGCAGTTCTATCAACAATTTCAGCCATCTCTCATGAAAGGCATTTCCTATTTTTACAAAAAAAACAAGACTGTATGCAACATTTAAAACTAAACATAATTGGAATCATGTTCTTACTACTTGGACTTTCAAAAAATTTGGCGGCACAAAATACGATTGCCTTATGGAAAAGCACCTGTAATTGTGGAGTAGCTGAAATGATTATTCAGGACGACAACCAAAATTCATTTGTAATAACAGATGGGTCGGTTGGTACGCCAAGAGTTTTAAAACTGAGTAAATCAGGTCAACTTAAGCTAAATCAATCCTATTTGCCACAAGGTTATTTATACATGCGTTACACTAACAGTTTTTATAAAAGTGGCTTTGTTTATTTGGCAGGATACGCGGATAGTTTTCCGTTAAGCAATCGAATGTTTTTAATGAAAATTGATACCTCCGGAACTTTAATCAATCAAGTGGTTATTGATTCAGTTGCTGCTTACCGATTAAGTGGAATCAAATCAGCCCCATTTTATAATTATGGTTTTTATCTTGACCAACAAAATAATATTCATGTGGGTTATACAAAAGCAGACCCGAATTTTTTCTATACCTATTCATTATTAAAATTGGATCTAAACTTTAACCTGATAAGTCATTTCGAAGAGTTGCTTTCCTTTAGTGCTTCAGCAGGTCCCTTTTATGTAAACAAAAATGGAAGTGTTTATTATTCAATTACAAGTGCATTTAATAAACTTAACTCAAATTATACTTCTATAGATTGGTCGTACCCATTAGCGAATTATGCGAATGCCAATATGATTACTGAAGACACCTCCGGAAATCCGGTATTTATTAAGTATGAAGCTGGAGCAGTTCCGGCTCCGGTTACAACTGTTGTTCGACTTATTGACAATGGATTAAATTATACACTTAGCTATGAAAACACTTTGAATGCAGGAACAAAGGATCTTGATTTGATTATAGCAGATACCGTTGAAAACACCTTTTATGTTGGAGGCAACGACAACTCTACCAATCCTTACAGCAGGTTTGTATCCAAACACGATATTTTATCAGGTGCTGAAATATGGAGTGATTCAGCTCAGGATGGACAAGCAATTTTTGATATGGAATTTGATTTGAATGGAAAGCTGGTTACTTC
This sequence comes from Bacteroidota bacterium, assembly GCA_031409815.1. GTDB lineage: Bacteria > Bacteroidota > Bacteroidia > AKYH767-A > OLB10 > JANLUX01. Next base: position 1,702 of record JANNXV010000245.1, on the reverse strand, counting down.
GGGTGGTGGCACTGACTATCATTTATGGTTCTATAATAATCTGGGCGTTGTAACCGGATCTATTGTTTATGATGGACCTTGTGGGGCAAATGATGCAGTTGCTGCTTTTACTTTCAGCGATGACAACAGAATTATTGTGACTGGTTCTGCGTGCGAGAACTCCAATAATACAAGTTATGCTACCACACTTAAATACATTAATCCCAATACTACCACTTCATTAACTGAAACAGTAATTGACGTCCATCAAATTTTCATTTATCCCAATCCGGCTAGCGATAGAATTTATTTTTCTGCAAACGTATATGTATCAGCTATGGAATTAACAGACGCAACCGGAAGAGTAATTCAAATAACTTTAGAAAAAGATCAATCGTTTAGTGTTTCAACTTTAGCTTCAGGTATCTATTTTCTGAGAATTTTGAATGCCAACGGAAATTTAATTGTAAAGAAAATAATTAAAGAATAAATTTTCAGTTTAGTTAAATCGTTTAATGACAAAAGAAAGAAAATTAATTATTTGGCTGGTAATAGCAGGCAATATCATTTTTATTTGCTGGATTTTGTATAATGGAATTAGAGAAGGGTTTAGAGGTACTTTGCCCGAAAAAATTTCTTATTTAGCACTTATAATTCTTTTAGCAACCAATGCTTTTTTGCTAAACAAAACAAAAGTCAAATAGTCTTTAATTTAATAGTTTAAGAAAAAAAAATTGTAGCTGCTACAAACCATATTTTGCAATCATTGTAAAAATCAATTTTAATAATGAGTAGTAAACATAAATTTAAAATGAGTGAGTTAATTGCAGGCATTGAAAAGGCCATTCCTCACCATAATATTATTGCACCATCTATTTCAAAATCTTCAGTCGGCTGGCATATTGAGCATTCGCTGCTCACCATCAACCTTATTATAGAGGCAGTAAAAAAATCAGACTCATTAAAATACCGCTGGAGATTTAACGTAAAACGATTGCTTGTTTTTACGATCAATAAAATTCCGAGGGGCAAGGCCAAAGCACCTAAAGTGGTTACGCCCGAAAAATATGATATCGAATCGCTGAATATGCATATTAAAAAAGCCAAAGAGAGGCTTAATGATTTAAGTAAACTTGATGCCGGCAATTTTTTCCTGCATCCTTATTTTGGAAACTTAAACTTAAAACATACCATAAAATTTTTAGAAATTCATACCAATCATCATCTCAAAATAATTGATGATATTTTAAAATCACAAAACCAATAATTTTTTGATTTAAGCATATATTTAATTTAAGATTTAAAATTTTGGTCTTTACACTTTTTATAAAATCCAATTTGTTTTACTTTTAAGCAAGCTGTTTTATTTAACGGGCCCTAAATATTGATCAAACCACAACAATGTTTCCTTTACAAAATCAGTAAATGGTACCAAATGACCTGAATCAAATATGATCATTTTTTTTTATTTCCTTTCGGTGCCAGTGCACTGTGAGTAGATAAATGTACCCTTATTTCAATTTATGATTTAACCTAAACGCTTTAATCTATAAAGATTCAGATTCCAAATTCTGCAATATGTTCCTTGGATTTTCTTATCATAAACTAGAGCATAAAATAATTTTACCTGCTCAAGTATTGTTTTAAAGACTCTATTCTTCAATCCTCATTTTACCGAACTTTGTGCCACACAAAAAAAAGAACTTTTAATTTTACTGTTTTT
>JANNXV010000244.1:0-6170 GCA_031409815.1 Bacteroidota bacterium | reverse complement strand
TGATCTTCTAATGGAAACTCTTTTCTTAATGGGAACCCAACCATATCATCCATATTTAAAATCCTTCTTAAATCAGGATGACCTGTAAATTTAATTCCGAAGAAATCATATGCCTCACGTTCCATCCAGTTTGCAGTTGGCCAAAGGGAAGTAAGCGAAACAAATACTGGCTCTTTATCTGCGGTGTTAGATTTTAAACGAATTCGAGAATTGGTCATCATGTTATGCAACTGATACATCATGCCAAATTTTTCATTTTGATCAGGATAATGAAGTCCACACATGGTTGTTAAGAAATGAAAATTATGCGCAGGGTTTTCCTTCAAGTATTTTATAACATCAAAGATTTTTGTTTTGTTTACTGTAATTGTAAAAAAATCATACAACAAATCGCCAAAAATAATGGCATCGCCAAACTGAGTTTTTAGGTCGTCAAAAATCGGATTGCTTGCAACTGTATTTTCCATCATTTATTCGATTCCGTAAGAGGCCATTAATTCCTGATATTCAGGAGAGTTTCTTCTTCTTAGTGATTCATTACCAATAAGGTCTTGAATTTTTAATATCCCATCTAAAATTTGCTCCGGACGTGGTGGACAGCCTGGCACATAAACATCAACAGGTATTATTCTATCTATTCCCTGTAGTACACTATAAGTATCAAAAATGCCACCTGATGAAGCACAAGCACCAACTGCAATTACCCATTTAGGTTCAGCCATTTGTTCATATACTTTACGAAGCACCGGTCCCATTTTTTTTGCAATGGTTCCCATCACCATAAGTAAGTCTGCTTGGCGCGGAGAAAAACTTAATCGTTCAGCTCCAAATCGTCCTAAATCATAATGAGAAGCCATGGTTGCCATAAACTCAATTCCACAACAGGAAGTGGCAAAGGGTAAAGGCCAAATGGAATTTTTTCTGGCAAGGCCAATTACTTTGTCTAATGCTGTAGCCGAAAATCCGGGTCCATCATAACTAGTAGGTGCTTTAACTATTTCTGACATTTTCGAGTATTAAGTAATTAGTTTAATGTGGTGATTTTTAATCCTGTATTAATTTCTATTCCCATTTTAATGCTCCTTTACGAATGATATAAATAAATCCTAATGTTAAGAATACCAGAAAAATGAGCATTTCAATAAATCCTGTCATTCCCATTTCTTTAAAATTTACTGCCCATGGGTACATAAAAATTACTTCTACATCAAAGAGCACAAATAGTATTGCAATAAGAAAGTATTTAATAGAGAATGGCTGTCGGGAATTGCCTTGTGATTCGATTCCGCACTCAAATGACTCATCCTTGATTTCTGTTTTTCTTTTGGGTCCCAATAAATGAGTTGCAACAATGGTTGTTAAAACAAAACCAATAGCCACAACAAACATCATTGCGATAGGTACATAATCAATAGGTGTGCTTAATAAGATCATCGTTTTTTAAATAATGCTATAAAATCTGGCACAAAACTATGTGTTTTAATCACTTGTTTAAGTAAATTCTTATCATTTCTCTAATAGGTTTAATCAACAATAAAAATTGAATGGAGTGCGATTAACAATTTTGGCCTTTTTTAACAGGAAATTGTAAGGTTTTCTTGCTTTTAGATCAATTTGCTTGAAACGTTTTTTCGAAATTTTCGATTAAGGTTATTAAAACATGTGGTGTGCTTAAGCATATCTGCTGTTGAAAGAATCATTTTATGAAAAAATCAAATACCATAAACCGGTGGCTATTGAAAGCAAGTGTAATGCTTTCCTTACTTCTTTTATCAGGATTTACACAGCAAGCCTTTGCTACTCATGCTGCTGGGGCGGATTTTACTTACAAATGTTTGGGAGGATTGCAATACGAATTAACAGTTACATTTTATCGTGATTGTGGTGGTGTGGCTGAGCCTGCCACCATTTCTGTTAATTACAAGTCCGTTTCAGGAGGTCATAACCTTAACGTAACTGCGAATAAGGTTGCTGGAACAGGTTTGGAAATAACTCAGCCTTGCGTTTCAGCTGTTACCTCTTGTAATGGAGGTGCCACAACCGGAATCAGACAATTTGTTTATAAGGCTATAGTTACTCTTCCTTCGGCCCGGGCCGATTGGGTTTTTAGCTATAGTGTATGTTGTAGAAATTGTGCAATCACAACAATCAATAGCCCTTGCGCCTCCAGTTCTAATTTATATGTTGAGGCAACTTTAAATAATTTATTTGCTTCCTGTAACAACTCTCCGATATTTTCAAATATTCCGATAGCATTTACCTGCATAGGTCAGAACTTTAATTACAATCATGGTGTTATCGATCCGGATGGTGATTCTCTTGTTTATTCCTTAATTGCACCACGAACAAGTGCTTCTACAACTGTAAGTTATATTGCCCCGCATAATATTAATAACCCAATAACAACCAGTTCAGGTTTCAATGTAAATGCTGCTACTGGCGATTTAAATTTTACTCCCACTCAAAGTCAAATTGGAATTCTAACAGTATTGGTGAAAGAGTTTCGAGGTGGCACATTAATAGGTAGTGTGATTCGAGACTTACAAATATATACTCAGATTTGTCCAAATAATTTGCCTACTGCAACCGGAATTAATGGCACAAACAATTTTACAATTACTACCTGCCCGAATCAACAAATTTGCTTTGCGGTTAATACCGTAGACATTGATGCTACACAAAATGTGAGTATTACCACCAACAATGGAATTAGTGGTGCTACTTATACGGTTTCAAGTGGATCGAGACCTACATTAAATTTTTGTTGGACTCCAACTAATGCAAACGTTAGTTTATTGCCAAATACATTTACAGTCACTGTAAAAGACGATGCGTGCCCAACTAAAGGGGTTCAAACTTATTCATATAGTATTTATGTTACCAATCTTACAACATCTGTTAGCACAACTAATATTAACTGTCAAGGAACAGCAACAGGTGGCGCAACCGTCAATATTGTGAGTGGCGGAACTCCTTCTTATACGTATAATTGGAGCGATGGGTCAACTGCACAAAGTGTGTCATTATTAAGTGCAGGTACCTATACCGTTACTGTTACAGATTCGAAAGGTTGTACTTCAATAAATTCTTCAATAATAACGGAACCTGCAACCTCAGCCACAGGAACTATTTCTATTATACAAAACGCATCTTGCAATGCAGGAAACAATGGTTCGCTAGCATTGTCTGTTACCGGGGGTAAAGCTCCCTATACTTTTAATTGGAGCAATGGAGCAACCTCTCAAAATGCCAGTGGTTTGCCAGTTGGTTCTTATACCGTCACCATTACTGATGCTTTTGGTTGCACATCTAATGCAAGTTCGAACGTATTTATGGAATCGCCACCACAAATATTTTTAAGCACTACCAATGTGTATTGCTTTGGTGATAATAGCGGCACTATTTCAGTGCATCATATTTCTGGTAAAGCACCTTATACTTATTTGTGGAGTACCGGACAAACTACTCAAAATATTTCAGGAATTACTATCGGTACATATACCGTAACTGTAACCGATAGCCGAGGATGCTCTGTTTCTTCAACAACATCCATAAACCAATATAGCAACCTGGTTGGTGCAGTTAGTTTTACTGATGCAAATTCAGGAAACAATGGATCAGCATCAGTTCAAGTTTATGGAGGACATCCTCCTTACACCTATTTATGGACCAATGGCGCAACCACTTCATCAATTTCAAGCCTTGCTCCTGGAACTTATGGAGTTGCGATTACTGATAGTGCTGGAAATTTTACCAATGAAGTTGTAAATATCAGTACCATTAATTCAATTTCAGCTGGGTCGTTTATAGTTAACATGGGAATAGTTCCCCAAACCGTTGCAAATGGTTTAAAACCTTATGGTTTAATTGTTGATCTGGTAAGAAATTATAATGTTCCAGTTAAGTGGATTATTAACCCAACTAAGGTTAAAGACGGCACTGATTTTATTTATAATGGTGTGAATTATAAAGGTAGCGCGTTTGTAATAGAGTCTCAATACAGAACACCATTAGTTAATTCGGTAATTGCGGGTTGGCAGGCACAAGGGGTTGTTGGTGCCACCACTACAAGTGAAGCAACGCTTACTGTTTATGGTGTTATTACTTCATTTTCAAATCTTGTAATTGATCAGCAGAATGAACAATTGGTAACACCCTATTTTGCTAATGCGGGTATTCCTCAATCCATTTATTCAGTTGGATTACCAAGCAATCTTGATTTATGTGACGACACTTATATTTTGCCACATGCTGATCCTACATGGGCTTCTCATAATTATTTATTAACTTTTAATACAACACTTAAAGGATTTATTTGGGCCGGTTGTCATGCAGTATCTGTTTTGGAAGGAATTAGTAATCCATCAGATCCCACTCAAAGAATGAATTTTCTTTCCACTTCGGGCTTAAAATGTTATGGAAACAATAATTGCGGGGGATTGATAACTGAGACTCACAATGGTGGATCAACAATGCCTTATACTTATCCGACTGCATATAATAGTCATCCTATTATGCAATTTATGGGAGATATGGCACCTGCTACTGAGAATGGTTCTGAAAAATGGTACATACCTCTTTCAACAGGTCAGTGGAGATCAACTACCATGAGAGGTGTTCAAACCTCAGATGGTGTAGCACCACGTGAGGGAGCAAAATTAGTTTTCGGTCCGGGTTTTGGTAATGTTAATAATGGCTTTGTAATGTATGAAGCTGGACATTCTGCCAAAGGAACAGTGGTGGCCGAAGTAGCAACACAGCGAACATTGTTTAACTTTATATTACAAGCTGGTCTGGTAAAAAAATTAAGAATCGATTATAATATTCCATCTACTTTTATTTCTGGTATCCCAACCAATGTTAGCGTTACAGTAAGTAACGGAGTTGCCCCTTACACCTATTCGTGGTCAACTACATGCGGAGGAGTTTTCTCTAATGCAAATGGTGCGTCAACCAGCATTAATTTCCCTTCGCTTGCTCCACAAACAAAATGTTATATTACATGTATTGTGCTTGATGCATGTGGACGAAAGGATTTTATCTCTGTTCCCATTTCTTCATTAAATCTACCACCGGCACCATATGAAGTAACCGTAAATTCAATAACAAGTTCCTCTTGCTTCAATGGATGTAATGGTGCTGTCGACATTTCAGTAGGTGGAGGAACACCACCTTATTTGTACACTTGGTCAAACGGTGCAGTCACTCAGGATTTAAATAGCCTTTGTGCCGGAAATTATATTATTACTATAACCGATAAAAATAATTGCAGAAAAAATGATACCATAAATATTTCACAACCTGCACAATTGCAAAGCACAATTTCGCAACAGTCGGATGTTACCTGCTTTGGGATTAGCAATGGTAAAGTTAAAATGACAGCCAATGGTGGAACACCACCCTATTCTTATTTATGGAGCAATAATGCAACCACTGATAGTATTACCAATGTCGCAGCTGGAACATATTCTGTTACTGTAACAGATAGTAAAGCTTGCACCACTCAGCAAACAATTGAAATAAAACAACCTTTGGCACAGCTTGATGCAAATAGTAATGTAACAAATGTGCTTTGTTACCAAAATTCAAATGGTGGAGTAAATATTACTGTAAGTGGTGGAACACCTTCATACACTTTTAATTGGAGTAATGGGTCAACCACCCAGAACATTTCTTCTATACAAGCAGGCACTTATTCTGTAACAATAACCGATAAAAATAATTGCAGCACAGTACTTTCTTCAATAGTAAGGCAGCCATTAGCTGGTTTAAGTGCAAGTATTTCAAGCCAAACGAATGTAGGCTGTTATGGCAGTAATACTGGATCTGCACAAATTAACCCGGTCGGAGGAACAAGTCCATATACCTATAATTGGAGTAATGGCAATTCTGCGGTTACAAACATCAACTTAACAGCAGGCGTTTATACTTGTACCATTATTGATGCAAATAATTGCACTACCACTGCATCTGCATCTATCATGCAACCAACAGCAAGTTTAGCAGCTTCTGTTTCAAGTCAAACAAATGTTAAATGTTTTGGAAATAATACAGGCTCAGTTAATCTTAATGTGAGTGGCGGAACTTCTGTTTATACTTATGCATGGAGCAATGGAGCCAACACACAAAATATTTCCGGATTAGCTTCAGGAAACTATACTGTTACAATT
>JANNXV010000243.1:0-2547 GCA_031409815.1 Bacteroidota bacterium | reverse complement strand
GTTTTTGAAAAAAGCAGTATCAAGTAAAGCAATATTAACTTTAATAAATGTAGAATCCTGACCCGAAGAAACGCCACCCTTCACAAACCATTGCCTAACCCAAGAGTTTGAAGAGGCCCGATAAAATTCAACAATCAGTGAATCATTATTATCTGGCGCATCGCCCCATCCCTTTTTTTCATAAAAGAAACTTAGGTAAACGGTATCGGCTGCACTTTTAACAGATAAATTTATTGGTCGAGAAGTTAGTGTATCACATGATCCTTGAGTAGCAGGAATAATTGTATTGTAAGCATTTCCGTATCCATCAATACCATCGAATGTAGCCACACCAATGGTGGGTGGATTGCGGGCTAAATCAGTGTTAATAAACACCAGATTGTCAGACCAAAGATTAGCATCAGGGTAAACTGCTGGAGTTGAAAAATCATCAATAAATGGAAGCAACAAAGTATCTCCAGGCGATTGTGTTTTACTATTTATAGCAACATTATTAGAACGTAAATACTGTTTAATATTCGGATTAAATTCCATTGGAACCAATGCTTCGTATTGAGCGAGCAGTTGTAATGAACTACCAAATAATAAGAGGAGAATTAAAAATCTTTTATTCATTGCCGGTTATATAATTATTTTAGAAACAGATCAACTGATTCTCCTTGCTTTAAACTAGTTGTGTCGCCAAATTCAGGAAGTTGGCGGTAAACTATTGCTTCGGTAGAATCGCTAACACTTGAATCGAATGTTACTGCACCTGCTGTTAAACCAGACCCATTTAATACGAATATTGCTTCTTCATAGGTAAGTCCTTCAAGTTTAGGAATGGCAACATTAGTGTTTCCAAGTCCATCGCCTAATACTAAGTCAATTATCGAACCTTTAGCAACCTGATCACCAGAATTTATTGCTCTTCCTGAAACACTCATTGCGAGTACTGCATTTTTTGCGAGATCGGGAGCATAAGTTATTTTACCTGTTTTTAATCCATAGGAAGCTAAAATGGCTTCAGCCTGCCGCTGAGAAACATCAATTAAATTTGGTATAATAACTCTTGGAGGCACTGTACGGGTGATGGTAACATAAATAGTTCGGTTTTCCTTGACATGTGCATTTGGCAATGGGTCTTGTTCAACTACCAACCCTGGTGCTTTATCAATTATATAAACAGAAGAATCTGCCACCTTAAAATTCAAATTACGGTCTTTTAGAAATTTTTCAAGGTTTGCAATTTTCATGTTTCTTACATCAGGAACAGTTACTGTTTCTCCATGTTTGGTATAAGCATTTAACCATTTATACGTAAAAACAAAAACTAAGGTTAAAAACACAGTTGCTATTAACAATTGCAGAGCAAATACTCTTGATCTTAAAAACTCAAAACTGTTTTGCATCATATTAATTTAAAACACCTGAATTATTTTTAGATTTCCTCAATCCAAAATCAAGAATCCGATCAATAAACTCATAAGGTTTATACTGCTCGATAGCCGCTTGATGAAAAATGCATGTTGCTGGTGTCATACCAGGCAATGAATTAACTACAATAAAAACGACTTCCACCTTTTTATCATTATAAATTCTAACGAAAGCATCTATACGAGCATAGCCTTCAATATTTAACAAACGTGATGCTTCTTCAAAAATTGCTTTAACTTGATTTGATATTACTTTATTTGCTTTCGGATCATCATCGTATCTTGCCGGGGTAATATTCTGTCCTTGACCAGCTAAAAATTTTTCTTCTAAAGAAAGTACATCTCCTGATGATAATGCTTCTGATGCTTCGAATATTTCGTATTGCATTTTCCCTTTCTCATCAAAGAAAGTTAATAAGCCACCGGTAATTTCAAGAAAGTGTTCAGCACCCTTTGAGGTTATCAATTCTTCCAATAAAATTGTTTGCTTTCGGGGAAACTCTTCTTTAAGTTTTAGTCCCAAAAAATTGGCCAGTGTTGAATCTATTTCTTCTTTATTTCTGAAGGCAAGCGTGATGTATGCTTTTAATTCATCATCATTTCGAATAATTTTTACGGCACTGCTACAACCATCATCAACTGGTTTTGCAATAAATGGAAAATTAAAATCAAGCTTAACAGCATTATAAAATGCTTCTTCGTTATTATTCCAGTCTGAGACATTTACCATTTTATGTCTGGCAACCAAAAAACCATGCTTGTGCAATATTTCGTTGGTCTGAAATTTATCAATTGTAACACGTGACGACTCAGGACCAGATCCATTATAAGGTAAACCAATTTTCTCCAGTTGTTGTTGCACTGCTCCATCTTCGCCCGGACGGCCATGTAATGCAATAAAAACGCCATCACATAATTCAACCAGATTATGGTAGGTTATTTTTAAGGGTGCTTCAAGATTGGCTGCACTTGCATATTTTTCTGTAACAGTTTTTGCCTTACTAATTATATCCTTAATAACAGGATGAACACTAAAATGTTCAATCTTTTCAAGGATGTCATCTGCATTATCTTTTAATAAAACATTAATTGGAATGCGATACATCACATGATTATTAGTGTCACCGGTAAG
>JANNXV010000242.1:0-9463 GCA_031409815.1 Bacteroidota bacterium | reverse complement strand
CCCGCCAGAAGCTGTTATGGCAATTGAACCATCACTTCCTCCGGGACAAGAAATGTTAACTGAATCAATGTTAGAAATTAGAGGGCCATTCAAATTGCTCACATTCGCATTACTTACTTGTGTACATCCAACATTGTCGGTTACTGTAATCACATAATTCCCTGCATTCAAATTTGAGATTGTATCGTTGGTAGAATTATTTGACCATAATAAATTATAAACGGGCACCCCACCTGTAACATTTGAAACTACAAGTCCATTTGATTGATTGCAATTAGCATTTTGAATAAAAGGAAAACTAATAACAATTTCCTGCGGTTCGATGATTGTAAATAGTTGCGTTGAAGTGCAGCCCATTGAATCAGTTACCGACAATGTATAGTTTCCGGCAAATAAATTTTGTAAATCTTCTGTTTGCGTATTGTTTGACCAAAAATACTGGTAGGGTGGCACCCCATCGTTTACAGTAATATCAATAGCGCCATTGTTGCCATTAAAACAGGTAACATTAGTAGTTGACACAATAGCAATTGCCGGAGAACCAGTGTTCAATAATGCGAATGATGAATCACCGATGCAATTATTCGCGTCAACTATTGTAATGGAATAAATAACATTTGCTGTAAGTCCCGATATTGTTGAGGACTGTGCGCCAGTTGACCATGAATAGGAAAAATTTGCTGTTCCACCGATCGGTGTTACTGTTATAAAACCATTGTTGAGATTACAGGTAGCATTTGTGATCGCGGCAGAAACTACTATTGCAGGTGGTTCTGTTACTGTATCGCGATATTGTACAACACAACCGTTTGAATCAGTAACAATAACAGAATAAATACCGGCAGCTACTCCAACTAAATTTTGTGTGGTGTCGTTATTCGACCATAAAAAAGTAAAAGGGGCAGTTCCTTGAGTTACATTTATATTAATACCTCCATCACCTCCACCATTACAAGTAACAGCTTGAATATTTTGAGTAGCAATAGTAGGTTCATTAATATCGGAAACAGTTATCGTTTCCATTTTCGTACAGTTGTTTGCATCTGTAACAGTTAGCGTGTAAGTTGCTGCCGGTATATTTGTAAGGCTTGAAGTTGTTGCATTATTTGACCATAGATAATTGTACAAGCCTGTGCCTCCAATTGTATTAGTAATTATTAACCCATTTGAATTATTACAAGTTGAACGCATTACTATATACCCAATTACAATTGAGTCTGGCTCGGTAACAACTACAGAAATAGTATCCTGACAATTATTTGCATCTGTAACTGTTAAGGAATAAATGCCAGCTAGTAAATTATTGATATCTTCTGTGGTATCAGCATTAGACCATAAATAGGAGTAACTCTGCACGCCACCACTTACAGTAATATTAACAGCTCCTGTGGGGATTCCATTACAGGCAAGGTTGGTAACTGCTATTAAATTTATTTGAGGAGCAGCTGTTGATGTAACACTTGTAGCTGCTGACATAGTGCAACTATTCTGATCTGTAATTGTTACAGTATAACTTCCTGCAGTAAGTTGATTGATACTTGATGTAGTATCATTTGTTGACCACAAATAGGTGTAGCCTGGTGTGCCTCCATTTGCAATAACCGAAGCTCCACCATTACCATTGTTGCAAGGTTCTGGTGTGTTAGAAAATTGCAATGTAATTAATGTTGGTTGAGAAATAGTATATGACGCAACTTTGGTGCAACCAGTTTGATCTGTAACTGTAACCGTATACACAATTGCCAAAAGCGAGTCGGCAGAGTTACTTGTGTCACCATTTGACCATATGTAAGTATATGGTGCAACACCATTATTTGCGAAAACGGTTGCCGATCCATTATTACCACCATTACAACTTACATCTATCTGACTAAATAATGTGATTTGTGGAACACCACTAACTGTAATACCAACTGTATCAGATTTAATGCAGCCATGATTATCAGTTATTGTAACAGTATAAATTCCTGCTGCCAAGTTTTGTGTTTGCGCAGTAGTATCATTATTGCTCCATAAATAATGATAAGGCCCTGTTCCTCCACCAACATTTGCTTGAGCAACTCCATTACTCAAATTACAATTTGCAGCTGTTGTATTAAATCCTAAAGTAAGAGCGCTTGGCGATCCAACGTTTGCAGAAACAGAGGCTGTACAACCACGAATATCAGTTACAGTAACCGTATAATTGTTAACCGCTAACGCTGTTATGTCATCTGTTAAAAAACCATTCGACCATAAGTAAGACAATGGAAAAGTGCCACCGCTTCCTGTTGTATAAATTGCACCATTGCTAAAGCCAAAACAACTAACATTGATTATTGAATCTACTAGTATTGATGGTCCGGCATCATTACCAATATTGGTATTGAAAACTGATGTACAACTCTTTGTATCTGTAACGGTAACGGTATAGTTACCTGACAAGACATTAATTATACTATCGTTACTACTACCATTAGACCATAAATAGGTATAAGTTGGTGTACCACCCGATGCATTAACAACAGCTAAACCATTAGCCTGACCACATGCTGCGTTAATTACTCCGAATGAAGCTGCCAATTGTGTTGGTTCACTTACTGTGAAAGTATCTATCTCAATACATGAAGTTGAGTCAGTAATAGTAACAATATAGTTTGTTGCTACTAAACCTGTAATATCTTGTGTAGTCTGGGTATTTGACCATAGATACTGAAAAGGTTGTGTACCTCCGCTCACATTAATATTAATTGCTCCATTATTACCTCCGTTGCAACTCACATTTGTTATATTGTTCAAAGACACTGTAAGTCCGCTGATAGCACTAATGACAGTTGTAAAACTCTTATTGCAAAGTAATGAATCAGTAATTGTAACTGTATAGGTAGCAGGTGCTAGATTTGTGACTGTTTGAGTAATTGCACTCGTTGACCACAAATAGGTATAACCTCCATTACTTCCAGTAGGAATTACTGTTGAGCTTCCATTATTCAAATTACAAGTAGAACTACTATTGTTAAAACTTGCTGATAGTGGAGTAGGTTGGGATATGGAATAAGTTTGTTGTGCAGTACAAAAATTAAAATCAGTTACAGTCACGGTATAATTGCCGAAAGTTAAATTTGCTTGATCTTCAATTGAACTGAAATTGCTCCACAAGTAAGCAAATGTTCCGGTACCTCCTGTTACAGAAATATCAATGCTCCCATTCGAACCCGCGTTACAACTAACATTTACTTTGACTCCACTAATTACTATTTGCGTTGGCTGAGTTACATTAAACGATTGTTGACTGGTGCAACCTACACTATCGGTAGCAGTAACAGTGTAAGTGTTTTGTGTCAGATTTGTTTGGTCTGCAACCAGACTTCCATTACTCCATAAATATGTAAATGTTCCAAGACCTCCAGATACAGAAATATCAATTGCGCCATTTGAACTTCCAAAGCAACTATCGTTAACAACAATGCCAGTAATTGAAATAGGAAATGATTGTAGCACAACAAATGTTTGCTGTGCAATGCATCCTAATGAATCGGTAACAGTTACCGTATAAGAGTTGGCGGTTAGATTTGATTGATCTTCGAGTGTACTTGAACTACTCCACAAAAAAGTATAGGGAGCAAGTCCTCCTGTTACGGTAATATTTATGGATCCTGTTGAACCACCATTGCAATTAACATTGGTGATGTTAGCAGAAATAGTAATAGCTGAAGTCTGCAAAACATTAAATGTTTTTTGTGATGAACAATTGTTGCTATCAGTTACTGTAACTATATAGGTACCTGCAATAAGATTTATTTGATCTTCGTTGGTGCTGGAGTTACTCCATAGATAATACAGAGTTCCGGTTCCTCCGATAGCTGTAATATTAATAGCTCCATTAGAACCACCATTACATGGTACATTAGTAATTATTCCAGAAACAGAAATTAAAGTTGGTTCTGAAACTACGAATGTTTGTTGAGCAGAACAATTATTTGCATCTGTAACAGTAACAGTATATGTATTTGCTGTTAGGTTTATTTGATCCTCTATCACGCTTAAGTTACTCCATAAGTAACTAATTGTACCAGTTCCACCACTTGCAGTTATATTTATTGAACCATCAGTTAATCCATTACAACTTACATCTGTTTTGCTGCCACTGATTGAAATGATGGCGGGTTCACTAACAACATACGTTTGTTGAATAGTACAAAGCAGAGAATCAGTAACGGTTACCGTATAAGTGTTAGCTGATAGGTTAGTTAAATCTTCATTAATGGAGCTGTTACTCCACAGAAAAGTTAATGGGCCAGTTCCACCACTTGCAGTTATATTTATTGAACCATCAGTTAATCCATTACAACTTACACTATCAACAACTCCTGTTATTAATAACGATGCTGCCTGACTAACAACGAATGATTTTTGTGCGTTACAATTATTGGAATCTGTAACTGTAACTGTATAAGTGTTAGCTGTTAAATTTGCTTGGTCTTCATTAGTGCTACCATTGCTCCATTGATAAGTTTTGCTGCCACTTCCTCCTGCCACTGTAATATCTATAGCGCCAGTATTACCATTATTACAATTTATGCCCGTAATAATTCCGGAAATTATAATGGCAGGAGGTTCATTAACAATAAAAGTCCTTTGTAAGGAACAACTATTACTATCTGTAATGGTAACTGTGTAAGGGTTGGCTATAAGGTTAGAAATATCTTCGGTAATGTTGCCATTGCTCCACAAAAACGAAAGTGTTCCGGTTCCACCTGTTGCAGAAATATCAATTGATCCATTTGTTCCACCATTACAAAGTAGATTTGTAATAACACTTGTAAGGGTAATTGAATCGGGCTCAGTAACAACAAAACTTTTTTGAGAGGTGCAATTGTGAAAATCAGAAATTGTAACTGTATATGTATTAGCTAAAATAGAAATCCTGTCTTCAATTATACTTCCGTCATTCCACAAATAATTATAAGGGAACGTACCTCCTGTTGCGGATATATTTATACTTCCGCTTGATTGACTGTTACACAAAACATTTGTAATTGTTTCAGCTATTGAAATGGAATCAGGTTGCAATACATTAAATGATTGTTGTACACTACATCCATTTAAATCAGTTACGGTAACAGAATAAATATCTGCGGTTAGGTTTAGTTGATCTTCACTATTGCTGTTGTTACTCCACAAATAAGTTAAGACCCCGGCACCGCCACTTGCTGTAATATTAATTGCACCATCCGACTCACCATAACAGATAACACTATCAGTAATTACGGACAAACTAATACCCGGAGGTTCATTTACAACAAATGATTGTTGAGCGGTACAACCATTGTCATCTGTTACTGTAACTGTGTAATTGTTTGCCGATAGGTTTATTTGATCTTCAATGGTGCTTGCATTACTCCACAAATAAGAATTATTACCTGCACCTCCAGTGGCCGTAATATCAATAGAGCCATCGGAACCTGCAAAACAATTAATATCTGTAACAATGCCACTTACTGTAAGTATTGTAGGTTCATTTACAACAAATGTTTCCTGATTAGAACAATTAAGCGAATCTGTTACAGTTATTGTATAACTACCTGCGATTAAGTTAGCGATATCCTCAGTGGTAAAACCGTTGCTCCATAAATACGAATAGGCTCCTGTACCTCCAGTAACAGAAATATCTACTGAACCATCATTACTTGCAAAACAACTTACGTTCGTTAGCTGTCCAATTATTGCTATTGTGGCCGGTTGAGTAATCGTAAAGATTTGCTGCACTGAACAATTAAGCGAATCGGTAACTGTTAGTGTGTAATTTCCAGCAATCAAATTTGTAAGGTTCGAATTTGTGCTTCCATTACTCCACAAATAATTTAATGTACCTAAGCCTCCTGAGGCCAAAATAGAAATTGAACCATTATTGTTTCCAAAACAATCAATATTCACAATCGTTGCATTAACTGAAATCGCAGGATTTTCGGTGATAACAAATGCTCTTTGTTTGGTGCAGCTAGCTGCATCTGTTACTGTTAATGTATAGGTATTTGCAATTAAATTTGTTTGATTTGATAATGTACTTCCATTACTCCACAAATAAGTAAAACTTCCAGTGCCTCCAATAACCGCAATATTTATTGATCCAATTGCAGCACCATTGCAGTCAATATTTGAAATAGTTTCAGTAATTGTAATTGAATCGGGTTCAATAAGATCAAATCCTGTTGAAGCCTGACAATTATTGAGATCAGTAACAGTTATCACATAATTCCCTGCAGGCACACCAGTAATATCTTCAGTTATTGCGGCAGTACTCCATAAATAACTATAAGGGGCAGCTCCTCCATTTACAGTAATATCTCCAATGCCATTTGTTCCTCCAAAGCATGTTATATCGGTTCCAATTACATTAATATTAATTGGAGCAGGTTCAATCAATGTAATTGTGCTTGTTTCTTGATCTCCTAAATTATCTGTAACAGTAACCGTATAAGTACCACTAGATAAATTGGATAAGTTTTGAGAAGTTGCACTGTTACTCCATAAAAAAGTAAATGGTGAAACGCCTGAAGTAATCGAAGTTGTTATTGTACCATCAGCGGCCCCTTTACAACTAATATTAAATCCATTATAATTAGATGGGGTAAGTGTAACCCCAAATGCATCAATTGGCTTTACACTATTTTGCTTGTTTGCGGAGTTTGAGATGCCAGCTTGGCTTTGCAAAAAAATAAAAATTGGAAACAGATGCAGAATACAAATTTTCGTTGCAGTCGAATTTAATCTTAAACGGATAAAAAGCCCGTTGGTAACAAACATAGCGTATAGTTAAAAAAATTCTTTTCTGTGCTTTACAAAAATAAAAAAATCAAGCCAATAATCAGTCTTAATTTAAGACAGAAAGCAAAAGGGAAGGTGCAATTCCAAAAAGCACAGTTAAAAAGGTGCAAATAACAAGCACAACTAATTCTATTTCTTTAAAAACGGATTTTGTTGAAACTATAGGTGCGACTGCAAATAGGGTATACACTACTCTTAAATAATAGTAAACTCCAATAAGAGAACTTAAAATAGCTACAACTACTAACCAAATATGCCCACTTTGAAGTGCCCCATAAAAAATGTAATACTTTGCAAAGAAACCGGCAACAGGTGGTATACCTGCCATACTAAGCATTAAAATACTTAAAAGAATAGCTGTAAAAGGTTTTTGCTTACCTAAACCAGCTAATGCAGAAACGCTTTCGTTACCATTAATACTTAATGAATTTAAACAGGCAAATGCCCCAATGTTAGCAAATGAATAAGCAGCTGCATACATAAAAATTGCACCGGACGAATTTTGATTGATAGCAACAATTGCCATAAGCATATAACCTGCATGTGCAATGCTTGAATAGGCCAACATTCGTTTGAAACTTTGTTGATAGACCGCAAGCACGTTGCCAACCATCATACTTAATCCAGAAATAATCACAAGAATTGTAACCCACCAATCAGCCATGTTTGCAAAACAAATGGAAAACAAACGATAGAAAGCTGCAAAGGCTGCCGTCTTTACAACCGTTGACATGAAAGCAGTAATTAAAGTCGGAGCACCTTCATACACATCGGGTGCCCAAAAGTGAAATGGTACTGCTGCAATTTTAAAAGTTAATCCAACCAGTATTAATAAAATCCCTGCATATACAAATGATGGAACGGTGCTGAATTGTGCTATTCTCTCTCGGATTTCTAAGAGGTTAAATGTGCCTGTAGCACCATAAATCAAAGCAATACCGAATAACAAAAATCCGGTTGCAAAGGCTCCCATCAAAAAGTATTTTAAACCAGCCTCGTTACTCCGGGTATTCCTTTTATCGCTTCCAGCTAGCACATAAAGTGAGATGGAAAGGATTTCAAGCCCAATAAAAAACATAGTTAAATCCGAAAAGCCTATCATTATGATGGCTCCACACAAAGCAAATAAAATTAATGAAGCGTGTTCTGCTTTGCTTGTTTCCGAATTGAAATAACTACCCGACATCAGTACCCAAAGCAGTGTAATAAAAATCACCAATCCAATAAATGCAACAGCATAATTGTCGGCCAAAAACATGTTGCTGTAATAACTTGCAAACGTATTCCATTCCATTAGGTTAACACAAAATCCGGTTAACAAACCCGCAATTATAATTGGTATGATAGCCTTTTTGTAATGAAAAACTTCAGCCATCATTGACAATACTCCAAAACAGGCAATAGCAATTAGCGCATTCATCTAATATATATCTTTAATATGGCTTAATATTTCTTCTAAAGCAGGTTGGGCAACATGCATCATAGGTTTTGGATAAACTCCAGCTGCTATAATGATTACAGCAACGGAGATTAAAACAACTTTTTCACTCAAATGTAAACCTGTAAAGACCGTGTTTCGCTCGGAGGTTTCGCCAAGCATAATTTTTTGATACGATCGTAACATATAAACTGCTCCAAGTATTACAGTCAATCCTGCCACAGCAGCAAACCATGCACTGTATTTGTAGACTCCAATAAGTAATAAAAATTCGCCTACAAAGCCATTGGTCAAAGGCAATGCAACTGAACCTAACAAAATGATCATAAATAAAATGGAAAACAATGGCGTGTTGTGAGCAATGCCACCTAATTCATCAAGAGAACGGGTTTTCATTCTTCGCTGAATAATCTCAGCAATAAAGAAAATACCCACCACATTCACTCCATGCGACAGCATCTGCACCATTGCACCTTGTAAACCTTCAATGTTTAAAGTAAAAATTCCGGCTGCAATTAAGCCAACGTGAGCAATCGAAGAATATGCCAACAGTCGTTTAAAATCCTTTTGAACCAGTGCCATACACGAGGCATAAACTACACCGATAATGCACAAAATCATGGCGGTATTTCCCCATTCCATAACACCAAGCGGTACAACAGGAAGCATCCAACGCAATAATCCATACGTTCCCATCTTCAACATGATTCCAGATAATAACATGGTTCCTTGTGCAGGAGCATCTGTATAGGTGTCAGGTTGCCATGTGTGCAGTGGAAAAATTGGAATTTTTATTGCAAAAGCTAAGAAGAAACACCAGAATAACCAGCTTTGAGTTTCTCCATCTAGTTGAGCATTGTACAAAGCATCAATATCAAAACTATGTGTACCAGGTGTATGAAGATAAAGGACAATTAAACCCAATAACATAAATAAACTGCCGGCAAGCGTATAGATGAAAAATTTAAGCGTTATGCGAACGCGATTTTCTCCGCCCCACATTAAACAGATAAAATAGATTGGGATTAAGGCTAATTCCCAAAAGATGTAAAACAAAAATCCATCTAAAGAAACAAACACTCCATTTAGTGCGGCTTGCATAATTAATACTAAAGCATAAAATGCTTTTGCATTACCAAACTCGTTTCTGAAAGAAGAAATTATTATAAGAGGAACTAAAACATTGGTGAGCGTTACCAATAAAATGCTGATTCCATC